>CAZPFM010000189.1:0-5796 GCA_964585845.1 uncultured Bacteriovorax sp. | reverse complement strand
CTTCATGCGGCCTTCAATTTTCAGTGAATCGATTCCTTCCTGAATGAATTCTTCCAAAAGTCTCAGACCCTGAAGGTCTTTTGAACTCATGAAGTAAGCTTTTTTCTTCTCAAGAGAATCATTGGGTGTAAGGGAGTACTCGAAGCGACAGGAATGGGCGCAGCCTCCCCGATTCGAATCCCTTCCCTGTGTGAAGTTTGAGATCACACAATTTCCGGAAAAGGCCATGCACATGGAACCGTGAACGAACATTTCTATTTCGATCCCGGCCTCCCGGCGGATTTGACCGGCCTCTTTAATGGAGACTTCTCTTCCGAGGACAATCCTCGATGCTCCCGCCTCTTTCCAGAGTTTGGCCGCTTCCGTATTGAGAGTAGAGGCCTGGGTAGAAACATGAATAGGAATTGAGCTTAGGCGGCGAACTGTCCTTACCACCCCAAGATCCGAGACGATCACAGCATCGATTTGGATTTCTTCCAGGAAGCGAACAAAGTCCGGAAGCTCCGTGAGATCCCGGTCGTGAAGAAAAGAATTGAGGACCACATAGACCTTGGCCCCTCTCTCATGGGCAAAAAAGACACCTTCCCGGAGCTCATCCAGAGTAAAATTCTCAGCTGCTGTCCGCAGGCCAAACTTCTGCCCTCCTGCGTACACGGCATTGGCGCCATAGAGGATAGCGACTTTGAGCTTATCGAGGCTTCCTGCCGGGGCAAGAACCTCCGGGAGAGCAAGAGAATTCGTAGAAGATTTCATAGGTGCTTTGTTTACCAAAATTGGGCCATAAGTTAAACTATCTCTATGAGGAAATTCGTGACTGTGATTGGGGCCATCTTCCTGGTGCTTCTGCTAACCGGCGGTTTTCTCGTCTGGCAGAGATATTCTCAGAATGTGGTTCAGATCTTCCCCTATCCCTACAGTTTTTCTTCTGTCCGAGAAGATCAGAAACCTGAAGCGCCTATCGTTCTGGTGGGTGACCGGATGGGGAGTAATTTCGCTCGCTTTATCCCGGAATTATCCAAGTCTATCTCAGTAAATCTCGATAAACCTATCAAGATCCAAAATCTCACGGCAGAAGGTCAGTCTCTCCCCCGCACCCTGAATCTTTTGGATCATCTCGTGCCATGGCCTCAGATTGTGATCTACCATGGGGGAAGCGAGGAATTCCGTGAAAAGAAGTTTGAAATTTCAGAGATTCCCAAGATTCGACAGAATCTCGACCGTTATCATCATGAGGTCATTGAGACCTTTCTCATTCTCTATCCCTGGCTCTCACGTTTAGTTTACGAGCCAGTTAAGCGAGTCCAGCTGCCTGAGACCCCGGCCGAGCCAACAGACATTGGCGAAAAAGAATACCTTGCCCGTCTTGAAACCGAGCTCCTTCTTTATGAGCAGCAGCTGGTTCAGATGGTGGAGATGAGTAAAAACCGAAATTCTCTTCTCATCCTCACCACCACTCCCATTAACCTGGATATTCCTCCTAAGGATGTCTGTGGCTTTTCAACTAATCTTGAGATCGATAAGAAAATTTTAGAACTGCGGGAATACCTGAAGAAAAATGATCTCAAGAGTGCTTATCAGGAGTCCTCCGAGGCCCGGCGACGCTATCTTGGGAACGCAAGACTCCTCTACATCCACGGACAAATCTCCCGACGACTGGGAAAACTCGATGAAGGAAGAAAGGTGCTTCTTGAGGCAAGCGCTTATGACTGTGTTCCCTGGAGAGCAACAGCGGTTCATAATTCCATCATCCGCAAAGTCGCCAGGGATCATCAGATTCTCCTCTTTGATTTTGCTCTCTTAGTGGAGAAAGACTGGGTTCAAAACCTGACGTACTTCGATGAATTGCATCCTCAAAATCTTTATTATGAGAGGGCCATGTCCCAGTTGGGTCAGGTTATCCGGAAAATACTTAAACTCTAGGAAGGAGTACGTAGATGAAGGCCTATTACCAGGAATATGAGAAAAACGAAGTCATTTGCCGGGAAGGGGACCCCTCCTCGGAACTCTATCTTCTCCGCTCTGGGCGACTTCTCATCTGCACCCTGCAGGGGACGGAGGTCAAGGCCCTGGCCGAGATCCATCCGGGAGAGTTTATCGGTGAGTTATCCTTCTTTGATGGTAAACCACGCTCTTCCACTATTATTGCCTTAGAAAAAAGCACCATTTTCCAGGTCCCCAAGCATCAGATCTCGGAGTACTTACCTGAGTGGTATCGTTTCGTAGGGAAAAGTCTTACTAAAAAGATTCGTCAGATCGATTCTGTCGTCCAGGATTCTAAAATCCGGAAGTCGCCATTGACCCTACCCATGGATCGTCAGAGGGAGATCTACCAGATCATTACACAGCAAATTAGTTAAGTAATTTGGCCATGTTGGCCCCATAAGTGGTAAAATAATGATACCCCCGGTGCCAACTTAACCGCATCGGGTCAGAGAGCGGGCCTTATATCGGTATTAGACCTGGCACACAAATCGCAATTCTATATACCGAGGACAACAAGGAGGTTGACCGTGAAATTACAAATCTTGATAGCGGCCCTGATTATGATGATCTCGGCCTGCGCTTCTCACCACGGTGAGCGCGCACCAAGTAGCACAGAAACCCGAACTGAAGACGCCCAGCAAGCTCAGGAATACTGGGGGGCCGGGAACCTTCAGCGAGCACGTTAATTTTTCATAGCTCTCAGGGGAAACTGTTTTTTAAACCGTAATTTTTATACTATGGTGCCCAAAAACAGATTCCCCGGAGACTCTTACGTTGAAAACACCTTCTCAATCAACCACCCGCTTTCATAACCTTGATGCCATTAAAGAATGGACTCACAGAGATGCCGACGAGATATATCAGGTCTCTCGCTGGGGCGAAGGTTATTTTACAGTGAACGAGAAGGGAGATCTTTGCATCAGCCCAACCCGCACCAGTGGCGGTCCCGTCATTAACATGATGGAAGTCATCGAAGAGATGAAGAATAAAAATATCGGCTTCCCTTCTGTGATCCGGTTTCATGACATTCTCCGCTCCCAGGTCGTTAATCTTAATAAAACATTCCGATCCGTCATCGAAGAGGCGAAGTTCACTGGTAACTATTTCGGTGTCTACCCGATTAAAGTGAATCAGATGCGTGAAGTGGTAGAAGAGATCGTGGATGCCGGCGCTCCCTACAACTATGGTCTTGAGGCGGGGTCTAAGCCTGAACTCATGGCCGCCCTTGCGATGAACACCAATCAGAACTCACTCACAGTGGTAAATGGTTACAAGGATCTTGAGCTTCTTAGACTCGTTCTTCTCGGAAATCAGCTTGGCCGGAAAGTTATCGTTGTTATCGAAAAATACTCAGAACTCGTTGACCTCATGAAGCTCTCTCAGGAAATAGGTGTGGAACCGATGATCGGGCTTCGTGCCAAGATCACGACAAAATCTTCCGGAAAGTGGGCTTCTTCAGGCGGAGACTACGCCAAATTTGGACTTACTATCACGGAGATCCTTCAGGCCGTGAAGTACTTAAAGTCCATTGATAAAGCCCATTGTCTCAAGCTTTTTCACTTTCATATCGGCTCCCAGATTCCTGATATCCGAACCATTAAAGATTCCATCTCCGAGGGAGCAAGAATCTATGCCAAGCTTTATAAAGAAGGCGCTCGCCTCGAGTACTTCGACGTGGGCGGTGGTGTAGGAGTGGATTATGATGGAACACGCTCTAACTCCCCTTCATCCATCAATTATCAGACCCGGGATTATGTTGCCGATGTAGTCTATATCTTAAAACAGGTCTGTGACATCGAAGATGTGCCACATCCTAATATTGTTTCTGAATCAGGCCGGGCGATTACCGCTCACCACTCCTGTGTGGTGACAAATGTCTTCGGTTCCCTCGAGATCGGCGCCACTGATAATTTCAATACGGATAAAGTTGTTAACGAAAATATTCTCGTGACCAATATGCGGGAGCTCTCCAATGACCTCTCTCAGAAAAACTACCAGGATGTTTACAACGATGCCACAAAACTCAAAGAGGAATCCGTTGCGGCCTTTAAGTTTGGTATTCTTTCTCTAGATGAGAGAGCAAAACTAGAGACACTCTATTGGAGAATCTGTAAGCGGATCATCATTCATGCCTCTCAGGATGAATACGCTCCGGATGAAATCCTTCAGCTTAAAAATCAGATGGCCCACCAGTACATGTGCAACTTTTCTATCTTCCAGTCCGCTCCAGACACCTGGGCCATTGGTCAGATACTGCCGGTGATGCCTGTTCATAGACTCAATGAGAAGCCAACTGAACTTTGCACTCTTGTGGATATTACTTGTGACTCAGATGGAAAGATCGACACTTTCCTCTCACCAGATGGACCAACCAATACAGTTCCGATGCATAAGCTTGATGGTAATGAGTATTACATCGGTTTATTCATGACTGGTGCCTACCAGGATATCATGGGAGATAATCACAACTGCTTCGGGCGCTTAAATGAAGTGCACATCTTCGCAGACGATGATGATCCAACGGATTTCTACATCGAAGAAGTCATCGCCGGTAACCGGGCGGCCCAGGTTCTCTCAACTCTTCAGTACAATCCTGAGACCATGGCCCAGACCGTGAAGATGGCCATCGACACTCAGATTAAGCGTGGAAAGATTCGACCTCGGGAAGGTGTGAACCTGACTGACTTCTACGAAGAGTGCCTCAAGTCTTATACCTATCTTAAAAAGTAATCAGAACGCTTCTGTATAGGCCCGGTTGAGCTCCCCTTGGTGGAACTGGGTCTTCACTTTTCCTGATTTAGAATCAAGACGAATATTCCGTGGCTGCCAGTAGTACATACTTACTGGCAGAACAAAGCAGTCTTCGTTTCGATCATTCCGGTTGTATTCCCGGTAGTGCATGATCTTCTTGCACCTTTTACCAGACTCGATGAAATGCTCTGTCCAGGTGTCGACGTCCAGAGGCAAAGTCGTGTAACGGCGATCGAGTACCTGGGGAATGATCTTCTCACCATCTTTATAAAAATACAGAGGTGCCACATGGAACCACCATTCAAAGCGGTATTTTTTAATGTAGCGGTTAGTGAAGAAGAGAAAGACCTTCATTGCCTTTGTCCCGGATTCCTTGAACTCTTCATAGGTCCAGACATGGGCCATGTTTGAGCACTGGGCCTGTTCCTGATAGTCAGTTCGCATGCGATCGAAAACATCGTAGACGGACTTAATATCCGGCAGCAGTGTGGGCACAAATTCAAGATTTCTCGAATGGGCATTGAGACTAAAAAAGAAAAGAAAAAAGAAGAGGCAGGGGATACTCCCCCACCTCTTCCAGAACAAAAATTTACATACACTGAGGTACATTCAGATTCCCATTATTATAGGCATCCAAGGTATCTTTAACGGCGTTCATCTGCTGACCAAGAGCAGAGTTGTTGGCCACGGAGTCCGAACCCACTGGAGGGATGACAAGACTTCCGATTAGGGCTTCAGCCGAAGTGATATCATCACTAATTTCAGAATCATCAGCTCCATTGAGAACATTGAGTTTGGCCGCAATCAACTGTTGGGCCAGGCTTACGAGGGCATTCCCCCCAGCAGGGGTATCGAGAATAGAATCAAGTTCTGCTGCCGTGTAAACCCGGTTTCCAAGGGTGATCCCCGGACCTACGAGTTCGATGAGTCGCTGCTCACCAGCAGGGCTATTACCCCAGTAACCTTGTGTGCGGGTACAGCCGAGTCCACCTCCGCCAGTTGTTCCACCTGAAGTCCCACCCGTCGTTCCGCCGGTAGTTCCACCCGTCGTCCCCCCTGTCG
>CAZPFM010000188.1:0-5804 GCA_964585845.1 uncultured Bacteriovorax sp. | reverse complement strand
CCAGCTTGTTTTGGGAGTGGAGCATCCCGTCTCCCTTCTTCTTTCCCGGAATCTTCCGGAAGGAGTGGTGGCCCTCTTGATGAGTTCTCTTCTCTTTCTCATTCCTGATGATTCGGGAAAGAAACTCCTCGAATGGAAGGATGCTCAGAGGATCGACTGGGGAACTCTCCTGCTTTTTGGAAGCGGGATTTCTTTGGGACTTTTGATGTTTGAGACGGGTCTTGCAGAAAGAGTCGGGCGATCTCTTCCTTTTGAAAGCCTAGGTCTCTTCCCTTCTCTTTGCCTTATTTCTTTTCTCACTCTCTTTGCCACGGAACTTGTGAGCAATACCGCCACGGCAAATCTTCTGATCCCTCTGGCGCTTACAACATCTCCCTTCAAGGAACATCCTCTCCCTTCGGCCCTTATGATTGCTCTTTCTGCGAATATGGCCTTCATGCTTCCCGTGGGGACACCCCCGAATGCGATTGTTTTTGGCACGGGCAAGGTGAAACTCGAGTGGATGATTAGGAAGGGATTTATGATGAATCTCATTTGTCTTCTGGGGATCTGGGGCTGGGGCTTAGTGTTCAAATAAGTCATATCTTCGAATTCATTCATGAATTATTCCTATTGTTCATAACCAAAGCATTAAACAGCCTGAGAGTTACAAGTTATATCTCTGTCTTTTGTGACGGAGATCAAGATGAAAAATGATTTTAGAATCGATATACCTTTTGCAACAAAACCACCCCGGCTTCGAGACCTTGTAAATAATCATGTCATGGGAGATGTTTGGGTCAGAGACACTCCTTTTGGACCTGTTACTGATTCATTAAAGATTGCTGAAAAATTTGGTATGAAACACTTTCATGTCCTCCGAGCAGTTCGAAAGTGTAAATCCGAACTAGGAACAGAATCCAAATTTGGATTATGTACGAACCTTATTGAAAACAGTTACTTGGCAGGTCCCAAAGATCGACAGACTAAAAGGCTTAAATTTGACATCACGGAATTCGGGTTGGCTTTGCTTCTTCTTTATATCAGCTCCCCAAAAGCGAGAATCATTTCGGCAGAGATCATTTATCGGTTCTTTATACTTAAGACCTATCTTGTGGGTATGAATGAAAATCAGATCAGGGCCATTAAAGGCCATTATCGAAATAGGATGAAGTAGTCTTTAAGTAAGAGTTAAGCCTTCGCTCGCTTATTGATGATGAAGAGATACACAAATCCCACCAACACAAAGGCAACAGAAAGCCATTGCCCCATATTAATGGACCGGCTCACAATGAGTTGAGACTGCTCATCTTTGAAGAACTCAACGAAGAATCTAAAGGTGAAACTCAGGATAATCGCCAAGGCGAGATTCGTTCCCCGAGGCCACGTCTTAAACTTATGCTTTGCCACCCACATGAGAATCGCCGCGATGGTGAAGTATCCAATCGCCTCATAAAGCTGGGCCGGATGCCTCGGGATATTATCCACCCGTTCAAAGACAATCGCCCATGGAACATCTGAAGGAATCCCCACGATCTCAGAATTAAAGAAATTCCCGATCCGGATGAGACCACCCACAAAGAGACACGGTCCCACAATGAGATCCAGGATCCAGAAGAAGTTCAGATCCGGATGCTTCTTCATGAAGAGATAAACCGCCACAAGTACACCGGCGTAACCACCGTGACTGGCCAGCCCCCCTTCCCAAACTTTCAGGATATCGATGGGATTAGCAAGATAGTAATCAGGCTCATAGAAAAAACAATGAGCGAGCCTGGCACCGATGAGCATGCCCACGATAATGTAAGTGGTGAGATTAGAAACAAGTTCAGGATCTTTACCATGGCTTTTAAAAAGTTTCCCCACGTACTGACCCATGAGGATAAAGCCGATCACAAACATCAAGCTGTAATAGCGCAGCTCGAAGGGCCCTAGTTGCAGGAGTACAGGATCGGCGTTCCAGGTCATTAAAGTTCAGGCTTTTTAATCAGGAAGAACTGCTTACCCATATCATTAGTGTTGTAAGCGGCCAGTTCCGCCTCAGGTCCGTAACCCGCGTAGAGATCAACCCGTGCATTCCCGCGGATGGCTCCGCCAGTGTCCTGAGCGATGTAGAATCGGTTAAAGGGAGTCTTCACGACCTTGCCATTGGCATCGAGGTGAGTTGGACGAACACCCTGGATGAAATTGATAAGTCCCACGGTCTTATAGATCCGGACATCGATAGCAAGGGAGCGGCCTTCTGTGAGTGGAATCATGTCCACACCGATAGGCTCCTCATCAGATTCTTTGAAATAGACATAGGAAGGACAAGATCCGAAGACCTCTTCCTGCTTATCTGGATTCTCTTCCAGGAAGCGGCGCTGGGCCGGAATTGAAGCATCTCCATCGAGATAACCCTTGGCCTTCATATAATGATAAACCATCTTGAAAGAAAGGGAGTTTTTCCCGGCATAACTTAGGTACTTAATCTCAGTAGATCCGTCTGGGTTATGGATCTTAATGCGACCACCACCCTGGACGTGAAGAAGATAGAGGTCATAGAAAGAGTCTTCCACCCAGAAAAGCTCATAGCCCTTCCCTTCAAGCGCACCTTTGTAATCGATCTGCACCCGGGAGAAGTTTTGGTCCGCTGGGTTTGATGGCATCTTGTAGATGGCACGATTAAAGCGAGGGGTTCTTACCCGGGATCCAGTCAGATCCGGCGAGTAGTAGGAGGTCATGTGGGTGGTCTTCTCAGAACGATGACCACGGTCTCCACGGGCCGGAACTGGTTTGTAAATATTGAAGCGCTCATTGAGTTCTTTATTAAAGAAGCCCATGCAGGATTCTTTGGTGTTCTTCTGAAGACAAGCGCGGGTTTCAGCGACGATGGCCTTTAAAAGAAGAAGAGAGTCTTTCAGGATTGTTTTCTGATAAGTCAGGGTGCCGAAACGAATGGTACCTGAGAGATTTCTGTACTTATTGGACTCGAGCTGTCGATCAATAGCGAGATCGAGGTTCTTAAAGCTCATGTCATCGGAAAATTCGATGGACTGATGGACTCTCGTGGTCGGTGTGACTTCAATGGCATGCGCCCCGAGAGAAATAAGAAAAAGGAAGCTGAAAATCATTTTCACACTAAACTCCTAAAAATTTATGTACAGTTTAGGTTAAAATTTCATGACTTTATCTGTCAAAGATTAAATTAACCTGCATCCGTTTTGAGAGTCTTTCCCATAAAAAGTACAGGATGCCCGGAGAACTCTAGCGTCTTTTGAAAGTCAAAGCCAAGTCGCGTATAGAAGTTTTTATTGCGGGATTCGACGCCGGTCATTATGTGAAGACCCGTAATATTAAGCCTTTGCAACTGAGCCTCCCATTCCCTTAAAAGCTTACTCCCCAAACCTTGACCTCGCGCGTCACGATGAAGGTTAATATGTAAATGGGCAGGGTAAGATTTAAAATATGGCCTAAAGATTTCCAGGTGAGGCTGGATCCTCAAAAGTTCAGGATGCTCCGTGTCTGGGGCCCCGACGATATACCCAAGGACACGCTCCCCTTTGGCGATCCAAACAAACTCAGGGAAGTGTTCCAGATAGAACCCCAGGTACTTCCAGTAGAAGGCTTCCTTTTCAGATTCGTCTTTAAATTCTTTCCTGGCCGAGCTCTCAAAGTAAATCTCCCGCAACTCCTTGAGATCTTTCTCACTTATTTGAGAAGGATTAAAGATCAGAGTCTCTGACATAAATTCCAAACCTGGTACTTGGCCCGAAGAGGCGGGTCAATATGTTTTACGTCTTTAACGGGCTCAAACCGAAAGAGATGAATCCATTCCGGGAGAAACTCTTCTATCATTTTTAAAAGATTCACCTGAGGATGCTTCTGAAGAATTTGCTTGGTGGTAAAATACCAATCAAAAAGTTCTACGAATTCCTGCTTCATGACAATCTCCTCAAACTCTCCATGAAAGTCTTCCGGGTGTCTCTGAGTGAAAAGCCGGGAGGACTGGGCCCAGCGAGCGATGCGCTTAGAACTATCATGCCCGAGACAGAAATACTCTACCCAGGACTCTGAAGATATCCCCATCCATTCCAGGGCGACCATCCAGGACTCCTGGCGCCCTACATCCTCCATGATCTTTTCCATGCCTTCAAGTTTAGGTAAATCGGCCGGGGAAAGTGGCAAGGGAAGCTCCGGGTGAGATTCCTTCTGTTTCAGGACTTCTTTTAAAAATTTAACAGGCCTTTTTGACTTCTGAAGCTCTGACCAAAAGTAAGCGTGGGAATAGCCACCTGCCTTCATGGAAGAGAGCTTGGTCTGAAGAGTCGGTGAAAAATCAAAACCGAGTCTAAGCTTAAAGCGGATGGCCCTTAAGAAACGAACAGGATCCCTGGAGAAGTCTTCGCTCACTGGATGAAGGATCTTTTCACGAAGATGCAAAAGCCCTCCCGTAGGATCTAAAAGCTCCCATTCCCCTCTAGGATGAAACCGCAGTCCCATGGCATTGACTGTAAAATCTCTTCTTTTGATGGCCTCCTCAAAGGCCAGGGAGAGATCATAGTCGGCAGTGAAGTTTTTGTGATGGTCTTCCTCACTAAAACTCTCTTTTCTCGGGGGAGAGAGTTCCAGCTCAAATTCATCAACTTTTATCCGGACAATTTCATAAGGAAGAAAGGTCACTTTCCCAAATTTGGAGAGACTCTTTCCAAAGTCTTTCCAGTGAGGCAGATCCCAAGGCAGACGAGGATGAGAAATTTCAATATCCCAATCTGTTCCCATCTCCGAGGAAAGAAAATAATCCCTCACAACCCCACCCACCAGGGTTGGCACATATCCACCGGAAGAGATCTCGCTTAAGACCTTTCTGACTTTCGTGGGAACTTTCTTTTCAAATTCTTTGAGATCCGTATGCATGAAAAAATATTATTAATGACTTCAAAATCTTTGCCTAGACAATTATCCTCAATTCATCCCCTTCTTAGGAATTGACTATGCGAGGCATTAGCTTCTTCTTTATTTTCTTTCTCATAACTAACACTGCCTTAGGGGAAATTGTCCCTGCCAATCTGCCGATTCTTTCGGCCCAAAAAGAAGAACTACAAAATGATCTCTCCCTGATTGAAAAAGAGGCGGGCTTTCCTGAGGGAACGCTCAAACTTGGTGAGATCAAGGAAAAAGAGAAATTTCAGACAAAGATCAGCTGTTCGAATAAGACATTCACCTTTGATGTTGCCGCCATTAAAGGTGAGCAGACTTCCACTCTCTATAAGGCCTTGCGGGAAATGGGTTTTCTCTTCCCCCATCCCCATCTCCAGATTTCTCCCAAACTCAGTGATCTCAAAAAACACTGTGGAAGATCCTATTCCTGGCGACCGGCCCTTCGGTACAGAGGCTTTCATCTTCACAATCTTCATCCCAACGAATGGGTTCTGGGCTTTTTCATGAATCGTTCTGAGATTGCTGAAGCATTTGTTCGCTGGCTTGCCCGTAATAACCAGAATGTTCTGGACATGAGTGTGGTGCGGACTGTCCCCTTTGATTCTCTGGCCCAGCAACTCACTAAACAGTTCACGCTGGCCAGGAAGTTTGAGATCCAAACTGGGATCGTCATTGGTCTCGCCTTCACTCAGCAAAAAAGCTACAAGCTTTTAAGCGTCTTTCAATCCATCTTCGGCTGGGGTGCTGAGGAAAGTATCAAAGAGGGCCTGGATAAACTTTATAAGAAAATCCCACTCTCCTTTATCCTCCTTGAAGCAGGAACCAGTGAGTTCACTCCCACCAACTACGATAAGACCCTGGAATGGTTAAATCTTGCGGCAGAGGTTTCAGAAGATCATGGAGCC
>CAZPFM010000187.1:0-5810 GCA_964585845.1 uncultured Bacteriovorax sp. | reverse complement strand
TCTCCTGAAGGCCCAGCACATATAGCTGATCGAGACAAAAAATGAAGCGGGAACGCGGTTAGCGTGAGTCATCTTACAGGAAATAAGAGTCGTCTTTCCTCCAAATCCCATGGGTCCAATACCAAGCTTGTTACAGGTCTCTACGATCTCGCTCTCAAGTTTGGCAAGTTCCGGAATAGAATTTTTGTCATTGAGTTTTCGCAGAAGCTGTTTTTTTGCAAGGTAAGCCGAGTCTGCTCTATCGCCACCTACACAAACACCAAGAGCACCTGGGCCACAGCCTTTCCCCTGGGCCTTATAAACAGCATCGATCACAACTTTGCGAACACCTTCAAGATCTCTACCAGCACCAAGGTTGGTATCAGGAAGAGAGTACTGAGCAGATACGTTCTCGCAACCGCCACCTTTAAGAACGAGTTTTACTTCCACTTCTTTCTTATTGGTTTCGTAAAAATGGATCGATGGATGACCTTCTCCGAGATTTGTTCCGGCGTTTTCTCCTGTGAGAGAGTTCACGGAATTCTGTCGAAGGTATCCCTTCTTTGTAGCGGAGGTCACGGCCTTCTTAATCATTTCCTTAAATAGAGTTTGATGGAAGCCTGGTGGGTGATAGATGAAAAAGATCACTGTCCCGGTGTCCTGACAGAGAGGCTGGGACTTGAACTTTGCAAGGTCCATATTGTCTTTGATGATATTCATGGCATAGGAAGCCGAGGTGTTTTCTTCTTCGTTTCGGGAAGCCTTAAGGAGAGTCTCTCTCACATCCTCCGGAACTTCGGTTGAAGTCACACGGATGAGTTCTATCAGAGACTCGATGGTCTGATCTTTCACTGAGAGTTTTTTCTTGGGGGTCACTTTCTTGGTGGGGGCTTTTTTCAACGTGGTTTTTTTAGCGACTTTCTTTGTCGCTTTTTTCTGAGTCATGGAATTCTCCTTAGATGTCCTTATTTTACGGCCCATGAGAGTTTTTTTGAAGGAGAACCTTGACGTTTAAAGTTCCGGGCCCATTTTTTAATCAAGACGAGTTGACCACAACCAATTTTATGAAGGAGGGATTATGTTCAACTTAGAATTAAGACCTTATCGTGCCCTGAATACCGAACTGGACCGCTTTTTTGATACCATGAGGCCGGATACGACCTTTACGCCGGGGTTTCAGATCCTCGAGGCGAATACCTACTTTTCTGTTTCCCTGGACCTGCCGGGAATGAAGAAGGAGGACCTCAACATTGAAGTGAAGGAAAATCAGCTCACTATCGACGGGGAGCGAAAGTCTCAACTCAAGGACGGGGAGAGAACGAGCCGATCCACCTTAAACTTCGGGAAGTTCTCTAGTACTTTCACGCTTCCACAGAATGTGAAAACAGAAGGAATCGAAGCGAAGTTCGAAGACGGTGTTCTGACTCTCACGATTCCAAAGGAAGAGAAAGCTCTCCCCAAAAAGATCGCGATTAACGTACAATAAGTCTACCCAAGGGCCCGCATGGGCGGGCCCCTTTTTAAGGAAGACTTATGCATCAGATGGAAGTTCAATACAAAGGCTCCTTTCGAACGGAAGCCATTCACCTCGACTCCAAGAATCAAATCATTACCGACGCGCCTAAAGACAACCAGGGGAATGGAGAAGCCTTTTCCCCAACGGATCTTATGTGCACTTCTCTGGCTTCTTGTATGCTCACCATCGCGGCGATGAAGGCCAAGGCCTTAGGATTTGAGTTGGGAGATGTTTCCATTAAACTTCAGAAGATCATGCAGGCCTCACCGAGGAAAGTTTCAGAAATAGTGATGAGCTTTGATTGGGCGGGGCTTGATCAGAAGATCTCTGCTGAGGATCTTCAGGCGTTGAAAGAGGCGGCCCTTAATTGTCCTGTGGCGCTGTCTCTTGATCCTTCTGTGAAAAAGAGGATGAATTGGTAACTAGAACTCGAGGTTTGGGCCTACCCGCCAGATCATAATATCCCGGTCGGTGCCAGAGCCACCCCGGGGCTCAGCGGTACTACCCTCGGTAGTTCCACCACAGAGAATGTTGCCAAGATTATCATCTGTAAGGGAGTAGCAAGACTGAGAATTTAAATTATCTCCGGGACCCGTGCTGAATTTTCCGAACTGCCTGGCGTTGACTATAGCGCCTGTATGAAAGTTGAGGCGTAGAATAAAAGCGTCGAAATTTGTATCAGCATTCTCCTCGAAGAGATCAAATTCGACCTCACCACCTACATAGACATCTCCATTCTTCGAAATAAGAATATCATGGGGCAGAATTTCTAGAATTCCGTCTGACGGAAGATAGCGAGACCAGATAACAGAAATAATATTTGCATTTTGGCTATAACGAGTCACAAAAGAACTCGGACCCGCTCGTCCAATAAAAATGAGATCACCATTTGGTGCAAGGGCAATGCCTTCACCAGACGAACTTAAGCTATCGCTGAACTGTTTAAGGATTTGAACGTTTCCGTTTTGATCGAGTTTCCGGAAATAAGAGTCCGCCGGAGAAGTGTATGAAAAACCTGATTCGAGAGCCAGTTCAGTTGAGCCAACGGAGTAGAAATTACCTTCAGGATCCATTTTAAAATCATTCACGTAGGTTCCGCTCTCAGGGAACTCACGAATGACACGTGAACTTCCATCGAGGCTGAGTTCGAAGAGTCGGATCATCTCGATTCCTCCTCGTAGCCCCATACAAAAATATCGCTGATTCCAGATTTGCAGGTGATCACAGGGAGTAGAGGGAGCGGTATAGGTGATCTCTTTTAAGACTCGGCCGTCTCGGCCCATTCTTACTAGAAGTGGATAACCGGAATCGTCACCAGCAGCGACGAGGTTCCCATCGTGATCAAATAAAAGATCAGAAAAATGCTGAGTTCCTAATTTATTTAATTGGTAACTCCAGATGATCTCCTGCTTCCGATTAAACTTGATAATGAAAGCATCTCCGAAAAATCCTGATGTGTCGGGATTAATGGCCGCAAGATTGCCATTGGTTACGCCGGCACAATAAAAACCCTCATCCTTGGGATCAAAGAGGATTTTGGAACATGCTTCATGATTTGAAAGGGGAGAGCCAAGAATTGTCGTTCGGGCCCCCATCTGGAGCATAAAGGGCTCTACTTTTCCTATCCTGGACATGCTTGGAAGCTCGGAATTACATCCAGCAAATAGAATCAAAATAAAGAGGAGAAATACCCGCTTGTCCATCGATGGCTTATCGGAAAAAGAGAGAAAAAATTGAAAAGCTATTCCAGACCGGGGTTGTCGGATTCTTGGGCGGGCGGTGGTGGTGGCGGGAGAGCCTTCTTATCCGCTTGTTCGTTCAATTCATCATCCATCTCCGCCGTCGTCACGGGCTCAGGGATGGTATCGAGGAGAGACTGTTTCAGGCTTTCAGGATTGATGGCCGGCGAAGTCCCAAGACTAATCTTGTCCTGAAGAAGATTCGATTCCGCTAGATTAATGGCCTCATCAATAGGCATCTCTTTTGAGAGCGAAGCCGCTCTTAAGGCCCGATCGTTACTCACCACGGATCCGGAAGCAAGACGAGGTCGAAGATGAAGTTTTTCTTCGCCGGTGGTGAGAATGATTCGCTTCACTTCACTGGGAGAGAGCTTGGGATTAGTGTTCATGACCTGGGCCGCAAGATTAGCGATGTAAGGGGCCGCCATGCTGGTGCCGGAGGCCGGAGAGTAGGTGTCTTCAGTTTTTTCAGAATAGACTTTCGGCAAAAGAGAGAGGACTCCTACCCCTGGTGCTCCGATGTCCACGAGTTTTCCGTAATTAGAAAAACTCGCCAAATAATCTCCATTCATCGCTGCCACCGAGAGAGTGTTCGGAAGCTTAATCCGGGAAGGATAGTGGTGGTAGAGATCATTATCGAGTCCGGAGTTTCCCGCGGAGAATACAAATAAGAGTTTAGGGTAGCGAGAAATCGTTTTCTCTCCGCGCTTATAGAGCTCAATGAAATAATTTTCCACAAGCTGCTTTAGTTCCTTCTCCCGGATCTCTGTTCCGACGATCTCCCGATGCTTTTCCCGGAATCTGGCGAGGATACTCTTATAGGTAATCCCATAGGAGGCGTTGACCACCTGAATGTTCCGTCGAGCGATATAGGAACAAATCTTTGAGAATTTTTTTGAAACCCGGTTAAGAGAATTTTCGATCTCTTCCTGGAAGCGCTCTTCCGGAGTTTTCCCTTTGAGAGGTTCGCTGGTTTCTTTCGTTGAATCCTCTACAGCAACTACGGGAGAGGGAAGGCCCAGGCCCCGGATGGGAAAGATGTTGATGTTCTCTCCTTCCCGAAGAGCGATACCTGCCACAAAAGTTCCGTGGGAATGGCGCTTAAAGAGCCGGATTTTTTCCATGAAGTCCGGATCTGCTGTTTTCTGTTTGAACCATTCAAAGTCTTCGAGAGTGAGACCCGTCTTATGGCCTTTGGCCTTGAGAGTCCGGTAGCGGAGGATGTCCTGGATGCTCTCCTGATCCTCGATCACGGCTTTTTTAAGATGAGAATTATCTGTGAGATCATGACCCATGAACTTGATGGGCTGCTCAGACTCCGAAAGTGAAACCTTGGGTTTTAAAAAGTCGTGATCGAGATCAAAGCCCGTGTCGATGATAGCGATGGTCGCGGCATCGATGTTGAGGGAGAGAAATAGGAAAAAGAGGGATCGAAAGATCATCGCCTTTTATTTTACCGGGAAAATTCTAGGCAATCGAGAGGGAAGAAGGGGATCTTTGTTAAGATCCCCTTTGAAAATTATTTTCTTGTAGCAAAAAGGTCAATCATTAGTTCGAAGTCATCGTGGATCATCTTATCCCCGAGACCCTTAAAGAACTTACCAGATCCGTAGCGGAGATCCCACTTCGTGCGGTCGAGGACAAGCTTCGCCTTACCTGTGACTTCTTTATCAGACCATTTCCAGTCAGTGACCTTGAAGTTTACGGGTTGAGTTTTTCCGATCATGGTGAGATCCCCGGAGACCTCAAGATCAGATCCGACTTTCTTTGTCTTTTTGATCACAAGTTTTGATTCAGGGTATTTCTGAGTATTGAAGAAGTCTTCAGACTTCATGTGACCGAGGAACTTGTCGGCATACTCTTTTTCTTTGATGTCTTCTACAGTCATGGAATTCATGTCCACGATGATTTCTCCGGCGGAAAGTTCAGCCCCTTTAAAAACGAGGTTTCCGCTTTTTACATCAACTGTTCCGTTGTGCTGACCGGTGACTTTTTTGCCAACATATTCGATCTTTGTCTTCTGGGGGTCTACTGTGTAGGTCGTGGTCTTTTCTTTGGTCTGAGCGAATGCATTGGTTCCGAGTACCAGTGCGAGAGCAAGCATTGTCTTCATAAGATCTCCTTTGTGACAATTTTGAAATTGAACTGAGTCTATCTTCAATGAGTTAAAAATAAAAAAAAAGACAGTTTATTTCATCATCTGTATAAGTTAAATTTATACTTATGACACTAGACCAAGTCCTTGTATTTCATACTATTGTTAAGGCCGGAAGCTTTAAGTCTGCTGCTGCAGAGCTCAATAAAACTCAGCCTGCTATAAGTTTTTCTATCAAGAAGATGGAAGAGGAACTTTCGGTGGAGCTCTTTGACCGCTCCGGTTATCGACCGGCCCTCACGGCCGAGGGGAGAGCGTTTTTTGAGAGGTCCCAGAATCTCATTCAGGGAATGCACGAGCTTGAAAACCTGGCCCAGAGCTTCCGCAATAAAGAAGAGCCAGAGATCTCTTTGTCCGTTGATGGGATTTCACCGCTGCCCAGTCTTTTATCCCTGTTCAAAAAATTTGGAGACCGATACCC
>CAZPFM010000186.1:0-5811 GCA_964585845.1 uncultured Bacteriovorax sp. | reverse complement strand
TCTTTCAAGCCTCGGGGTTTTATTCTCGACACTTTTTCTTACCTGCCTCATTCACTTTACTCTAGGGTGGCGCTGGATGGTCTGCGCCCTTCTGAGTGCCGCGGTGGCCTCAACGGATGCCCCGGCCGTCTTTGAGATGCTTAAGATGAAGAAAGCGGCCATGGGAAAAAGGCTCAAGACTCTTATTGAGTTTGAAAGTGGGAGTAATGATCCCATGGCCCTTTTGATCTTAATTCTCCTCATTCGTTTTCTGATGGAGCCCGGAGAGTTTGTGGCCAGTGATATCATCCCCACCTTCTTTCTTCAGGTCTCTCTGGGTGGAGCGATTGGTTGGATCCTGGGAAAGGGGATGGCTAGGCTCATCAATTTTCTTAATTTTGAATCCGAAGGACTCTACTCAGTCATGACTCTTTCGGCGGTCATCTGTATCTATTCAGTCACGGAGTATCTCGGGGGAAATGGTTTTCTCTCTGTCTACGTGGCGGGATTCACCATGGCAGGAGAAAAATTTCTCTCCAAAAAATCCCTTTCGGCCTTCCACGATGGTCTCTCCTGGCTGGTGCAGGTGGCGATGTTCCTTCTTCTGGGTGTCCTCGTTATCCCAAGCCATCTTCCTTCCATCATGAGCTATTCTCTTCTTCTCGCTTCCTTTTTGATTTTCTTTGCCAGACCCCTTTCCGTGGCCCTTTGCCTTTTACCCTTTAAGTATTCCTGGAAGGAAATCCTGCTGGTCTCCAGTGGAGGAATGAAAGGGGCGGTTCCGATTATTTTTGCCATGTATCTGCGGGTCAACAATGTGCCTCACGCAGAGATCATGTTTAACATCATCTTTTTCATCGTGATCATCTCCATGGCAGGCCAGGGAATCCTCATGAATGTCCTGGTTAAAAAACTCAAGATCAACCATGAAGATGAAGGAGTGGAGATTCCTGAATATGAGGGAGAGAGGCGCAGTAATGAGTTTATCGAGTTTGAGGTCACTCCCAACTCTCAGCTCATTGGTCAGTCTATCTTTGACTTGACACTTCCAGAGGAAGTGATGGTGGTTCTTATCCACCGGGATGATGATGATTTTATCCCCAAAGAAACCACAAAACTCAAACCCCTGGACCGACTCGTTTGTCTTGTGAACAAACGAGTCATTCCGGAGATCATTGCCCTATTACGCCATTCTCAGGGGATGGCAAAAAATTCTTAGAACTGGTAAGTCGCGCCAGCGTAGAAGTTCCGGTCCAGGGCCCAGATAACTCCATCAGAGCGGACTCTGGAGTAGTATTCCCGATCGAGGAGATTATTAATCCCTGCTGAGAGCATCCAGTTTTTATCCAGGGAATAGTCAGCGGTGAGATCAAAGACTGTGTAAGAGGGAACTTCAAAGCGGTCTGTGTTGCCGTCATCAGCGTAGTGAGAGCCCACAAAGGTTCCCATAAGAGCGACCTTCATTCTCTTTTCTTTAGAATAAATAACTCCCGCTCGGGTGATGGTCTTCGGTGCATACTGGGGAGTATTTCCTTCCTGGGGCCCTCGGGTAAATTGAGCGTCAAGGATTTCAATATTCGCGTAGAGGTTAAAATCTCCTACAGACTTTAAACCCTCTGAGAACTGGGAGAGTTTAAGTTCGGTCGCGAGATCAATCCCCCGGTGAGTTCCGGCACCCACGTTGGTGATGGTGTTGGCCACTGTTCCCACACGATTCTCGTAGCGGATGTGGAAAAGAGAAGCATCCCAATTCAGAAGTTCTGTTTGTCCGCGGTAACCAATTTCAGCGGAGAGGGTTTTAGCTTCTTCAATATCACCTTCTACAGTCTGATTGGTCTGGGAAGGGATAGTCTCAGACCAGGTGAGAGGCTTATAAGCTTCAGAGATATTGGCGTAAACCTGAGAGGCATCGGTTGCGTGGTAAGAAAGACCCAAACCGAAGAGAGGAACGTTTTCTGTTCTCTCTTTATCTCTCTGGGCACCCTTTTTCTCTTCAATGGATTGGTTGATGTTTTCAACCCGAACTCCTGGAGTCACCATGAGGTTTCCAAAAGAGAAGCGGTTCTCAACGAAAAGAGAGTTGGTTCTGGTGACTCTTTCCGAGCGGGCCGTAACGGTGCCGCTGTTTGAGTCTGGAAGATCACCTCTTTCAACCACGATGGGAGAGATGAGATTATAAGTAAGGATGCCACCGGAGAAGGTATGGTCTCCGCCAAAAGCCGAATAGTTTTTCAGGTAGCGAACCTGGCCGTTGTAACCATAATAAGTCTGCTCCACGATCTGGTTATCAGTACCTGTGGGTGCAATTCCAAAACCTGCACCATTCTGTCTTTTAGAATATCTACGGTAAGCATTCCCCCAGAGCCTTGCCTCAAGCCGGGCGTTTCCTTCGAGAGTTCTATCCCAGCCAAGAGCGAGCTGGGCCCGGGAAACTTTAAGGCGGTCATGGACTTTGGTGGCCTTGCCGAGGTCATCCCCGAAGACATTTCCGCCACCGCTGGCATCTTTGGCAAATCCACCACTTTCCCCGTGGTCAGAGTTGTATCCATTAAAATCAATCTTAAATATGTTGTTCCCCACAAAGATATGATCCCGGATCTGAACATAATCTGCATGAAAGTCCGAGTTCACTCGCTGAGGGCCATCTCCCTGGCGGCGGTAATATTCAATGCCGTAAGCGTGATTACCGCTGGAACCATAGAGAGCGTTGTTGGTTGTCAGAAGATCGTAAGATCCATAAGTGAGTCCAACCTTACCTTTTGTTTCCTGATCTTTTCTGAGTGGACGTGAAGTGTAATTTAAAACCCCACCTGGCTGCGGTCCAAAGAGAAGGCCCGCGCCCCCCCGGATAAACTGCACTTTTTCCATCATCGGAAGAGCGGGAGAAAAGTAATGGGCCGGGTAGCCGTACATGTCGGCCGCTACAGGAAGTCCATCCTGAAGGAGGAGAAGATTGTAGGATTCGTGTGGATCACCGAGACCACGGTAAGTCAGAGCAGCCAGGGCCTCATTGGGAATTTCAGAGACGAGTAGACCCGGAGTCTGGGAAACTGCCTGGCGATAATTATTCGTCTGAAGTTCCGGAATCTGTTTGAGATCCGTGATGGTGTTTTTCTTTCCAGAGAAAATCTGGGTTCCTTTGTTTTCCTCCCAGAAGCCGGAGAAGGAATTGTCCTCTTTTTCAGAGGCCACTTCGATGGTCTCGAGACTATCGGCCGCGAGGATTTGGGGGGAAACAAGTAACAGCGACAGGAGAAGCAATGGATTCATAGTGAATGATACCTTTTTGAGTGAGTAGACAATTGTTCGGTATATGAAACATGATGAATGTTCTTTTGTCCACTTACTTTGATCTTCTTAAGAAAATGGGGGGAATGAGGAGGGAAAATGGTAGCAGCGGGCAGAATTGAACTGCCGACCCCAGCGTTATGAATGCTGTGCTCTCACCAACTGAGCTACGCTGCCACTAAGGAAAAGTGGAGTTATCTTAATTGAAAGCATTAAGTTTCGTCAATAGGATAACTAGTGATTATGCGAGTTTAGTCATCACGGGGCAGGGAACATTGTTGTCTTTTATTTCAACAGGCATATTAAGAGACGGAGAATTATGAAGAAGCTCAGCCCCATTGCCTACCGCTCCCTTTTTTTTAAGCACATCTGGCGCTTCCTTCAGACTATTTCTGTCCCTCAAGAATTGATTGGTCCTCATGCTATCGCGGTATCTGGCGGCGTCGACTCCATGGCCCTCCTCTGGGTGGCCAAGACTCTTCATGAACAAGGAAAGATTGGACCCATCCGCGCGCTCTTTGTCCACCACGGCACAAGGAAGACTCAGGATCTTGATGAGAAGACAGTGGAAAAATTCTGTCGCACCGAAGGCATTCCTTTTAAGGCCCTTCATTCTGAAGGACTCCATCAATTAACCTCAAACTTTGAGGCACGAGCACGAAAGTCTCGACGGGAACTTATTTTGGAGGAGTTGAGCCCAGGAGAGCTGGTCTGGTGTGGTCACCAGATAGATGACTCTTATGAATGGAGTATCATGCAAAGGAGCCGTTCTACGAATCCTAAATCTGTCATTGGGATTCCGGTAAGAAATGGCCCCATCATCCGTCCCTTTAACTGTGTAACAAGAAGGCAGATCCGAAAACTGGTCCGCTTTGAGGGGATTCCCTATCGGGAAGATCCTACGAATAAAGACCTGAGTTTTGATCGAAACTTTGTCCGTTACAAAATTGCACCTTTAGTTCGCAGTCGTTTTCCGAAATACCTTAAGCAATACGTCCATATCTCTAACTTTGCGGCCATGAATATGGGGATCTCAGTGTTGACTAAGACTGGACCGGCCAAAATCTTTGCCTATGACAATGGGGCCCTGATGGAGGGGTATCATTTCTCAGAGATTCAGGTTCAGGAGATCATTCATTCTTATTCTGATACCGACCGGGGTGAACTCATCTCACCCATCCAACGAATGCTCCGGGCCATCGATAACCGAAAGAAGGGCCCCTTTCAATTCAGCGGGGGAGTGGATGCTTATTACACCGCTGGGTTGTTGATGATCTATTGTCAGAAAAATACCAACCACGATCAGTCCATCGCTAAGGTTTTAAACACGCTGACTCCTTTGGAGCTGATGCAGCTTCCTCCTTATAAGAGAATTGAGCTTGAACATAATTGGAACAATCTTTTGAATTCTCCTGATGCCATGAACAATATGCCAGGGCTCGTGATTGTCCTGGAGTCAGATTCCATCTGCAAAACTCTGAATTGCTCGGTCTTCGATCCTCTCTGGCCCCATGTCTCCCAGGTTTGTAAGAATAGAGGCTTTCGTTTCACGACGATGGTCAAATGCATCGAGACCTGGAAAGCTAAAAAAGAAAAGCTGCCTGAAAGACTCAGGCTTCTTCCTCTCTCAAATCTCGCCAATCTCTTTTCTTCCCAAGAGTAGGGAGCTCCCTTATAATCTTTGCTAGCTGTCTCATCAGCATTTACATCATCTTGAGTCAAGCAAAGGTTAATTATGAGAAAACAACAAAAAACTTTACTCCTCTGGATCGTGGTGATTTTGATCATGGCCTTTGTGATGAAGGTTCTTGAACAAAAACCTGTGAACACTACTTCAGTGAAGTTTTCAAAATTCATCACTGCAGTGGAAGAGGGTAAGGTCAAAGAAGTCACCTTCCAGGGTGATAATACGATCCAAGGTAAGTTCGCTGAAGGTTACGAAAACGGCAGCTACTTTGAAACCACTGGTAATACAGGGGATGCTACTTTTAGAATTCTCCGCGAAGCGGGAATCACGCCAGATTATAAGAGAGAAGAAAAGCAGGGCTTCCTTGCTACTCTTTTGATCAACTGGCTTCCGATGATCCTCCTCTTCCTTTTCTTTTTCTTCTTCCTGCGCCAGCTTCAGAGCGGTGGTGGGAAGGCCATGAGCTTTGGGAAATCTAAAGCGAAGATGCTCACGGAGAATGATAAGAAAGTCACTTTCACCGATGTGGCCGGTGTGGAAGAGGCCAAGGAAGAACTCGTTGAGATCGTCGACTTCCTTAAAGACCCAAAAAAATACACCACCCTCGGCGGGAAAATTCCTAAGGGTTGTCTCTTAGTTGGTCCTCCGGGAACAGGTAAGACCCTTCTTGCCCGGGCCGTTGCCGGTGAAGCAGGCGTTCCTTTCTTTTCTATCTCTGGTTCTGACTTTGTGGAGATGTTTGTGGGTGTCGGTGCAAGCCGTGTCCGCGATCTCTTTGAGCAAGGTAAGAAGCATGCTCCTTGTATCATCTTTATCGATGAGATCGATGCCGTCGGTCGACGTCGCGGAAGCGGCAT
>CAZPFM010000185.1:0-5815 GCA_964585845.1 uncultured Bacteriovorax sp. | reverse complement strand
GATCTGAAATTCTTTTCCGCTGCCGTAGACCCGCGCGTAGCTATTCTTCTTCCGGTTTACCGCACATCTGTAAAGTACCGTGAGAGCCTGGAAGAAAAAGAAAAAGAGCGCCGCGAAGATCGACGTGAAGACGAAGAAGATCGCCGGAAAGATAAAAAGAAAAAAGAAAAGAAGCGCAGAGAAAAAGAAAAGCGCGAGCGTAAAGATCGCGACTAGCATTAGCGGCCACGCTGCCTAAAGGTCTGCGCATTAGTTGCCCACCGTAAAGCAATTCCTGAGTTCATCGTGATACCACTCCCCTTGGAAATATTCTCCAAGGGAGGGAGCATGTTTAAAGCGATGACGATTCTCGTTCTTCTACAGACCACGACGGCTTTCAGTGCTATCCGGGAAATTTACCTGCCTACATTAGACTGCGATGACAAATTCTTTCAGGATGTCTCGGTTAATTTTGATGATACCAAAACAAAGAAGTCTGAGCTTACGATCTCTTTGATCTGTCAGCGGCTGCGGAAGAAAGTTCAAAAGAAAGCAGTGGTCGCAGATCTCTCCCGTTTTGTGATCGATAAACTTGCTCCTCAGGAAGTGGATCGCTTCGCTCCCCGGGCCAATGAATTCTTTAAGCTCATCCTTTTTAAACCTGATGTCATTGGGAGAGAGAAATTTTCTTTTTCTGACGAAACGCTGATGGATGTGATTGAACGATTGAAGAGTCCCAAGTTCATGCGTCTTCGGACTTTTGATGGCTCAGCCGATAATGGTCATGTCTTTGCCTACCAGTCAGAAGGAGCAGCCTATCTTAACCGGGATCGTCTTAACCGGAAGGAGTGCTCGCTAATAAATACACTCGTCCATGAGTACATGCACTTTGTGGGCTACAGCCACGGGGACAATGATCCCAATGGGAAGAATGAGTCCATCCCTTATTATTTTGGGGACAGAGCCCAGGAGCTTTGTGAGGCCGGGGTGATCTAGGCTTTTTTGCCAAGAATTCTAGGCAAATTCTCTTTGGAATCTATAAGCAAGCTGTTGAAAAGAGAGGTTTTTAATCTCTGCTTGCATTTGCCCTCTATACTGAATCCGTCAAACAGATGGAGTTCGTATGCACGGTGATTATTTTGCAAATACAATGGTTCTCGGCTTAGCAAAGCTCATCCCTGTTATCCTCTTCTCCGTTGCAGGCTATTTCATCTTCATCAAACTTCCTTTCTGGATTTTCCTCCGCGTCCTTCGCGCCTCCAAAGGTCTTCCGGCCTATCAGATGGCCCAGTTTTCATGGGAAGCTCCTCAGTACAAGCCAGACTATAACGTCAATAACTACGAAGCTTTCCTACGAAAACAGAAGCGCGCTCAGGAAGCAGAAGCCCTCTATCAGCAGCAAGTCCTCGCAGAAAGAGAAGCCGCTCAGGAGGCCCGCCGTGAAGCCACCAATTCCGGAGTGGATTCTGAGGCCAATGAAAAGCGCAAACGCTACGCTGAAGAGCTGCGTATGAAGTCCCAGGAGCAGGCAAAAAAACGCGAAGAAGATCGCCGCCGCCGGGAACAAGAGCGCCGGGCCCGGGCAGAAGAGGCCAGACGACAGAAAGCCCAGGAGGAGCAGCAATCTCAGCAGAAGCGCTACGCCCGACAGGATGATGGTCTTGAAGCTATTTTCTCCTTCAAGGCTGGAGAGAGCTTCTCCCGCTCAGAGCTTAAAAAGCGCTATTTTACACTCTTAAAAACTCACCACCCGGACCGCTTCGCTTCCCAGGGAGAAGAGGCTAAACTCCAGGCCGAGATCCGCACTAAAGAGATCAATTCGGCTTACGAGCGTCTCTTGAGTCGGGCTGCCTAGGCCGTCAAATATCTAGACACCACCTGGGAAGATTTTCAATCTCACCCCCAAGCTTTTAAAAATTCCTTAAGATGAGACAAAACCATTAGGTCTCATTCTCTTAAGGAGTAACGAATGAAAAAGCTCATCCCTCTCATGATTCTGGCGACTGTTGTTAGCTGTGGAAAGAAAACCAAGATGATTGAGACTGAGCAGATGATCTATGAACAGATTGTTTCATCTGAAAAAGTCGGTCAAGTCATCAACTCTAAGCACTTGGATGAAGAATACAAACTTAATGCCGATGGTGATAAATTTGAGAAAGCATCAAGCGAATTCACATCCGTAAATGTCATTCTAAAAAAAGAGGGAGATCTTGTTTATCGCCTCATTCTTACTCCCGTCGTTACTGAGTCCGTTTCAGAGGAAGGGGTTCGAAATGTTTCAACATCTCAAAAGGCAGAAGTTGAACTTGAGGATCTGGGCGAAAGAGCTGCCAACATTTCCGAGATGATTAAAAATGGAGATGCTGAGATCAAAGGTAACCGTCTCATTATCAGAAACAAAGAAAGAGATGTCGTCTTCAAAGAAGTCGGAAATGATGTCAGTAGTATGAAGATTTCCGGAAAGAAAAAAGTAACGATTAAAAGAAATGTCCTCGCAAGTTGCGAGAGTGACATCGAAATTAAAAAAACAAATATCGTCGGCACAATTAATGGTAAAGAATCAAAACTCGACAACATCAAAGAGTCGATTACTCAGACATGTGGTGAGATTTTGTCTGCAGCTGAACTTAAAGACTTGGATCTTACAAGTGTGAGTTACTGTGATCTCCGGAAAAGTAGCGGAGACTGTGAAGACGACAAAGACATGAGCTTCCTCACATCCGACCTCTAAGATCATATTTAAAAATGAAGCAAAAAAAAGGGCCCCATTCGGGGCCCTTTTGCGTTAGTCGAATTTCTTCGCGAGTCTCGCAGTGAGATACCCGACCGCATAGGGAACTGAGTATTTACGATTCGCGGTCTTTTTGGCTGCGTGCTTGAAGCCCATCTTGTGAAGCCACTCGTGCATCATGTTCGTCGTCACTTTTGCCGGAGTGTTGGCATTCAAGAACTTGGAGTTCATCCAGATCTCAAAGACACTTGGGTAAGTGTAACCCACGACCATATTGTTTGCCTTATAGACGGTGAGATTGAGATCCATCTGATTATCAACACCAGGATTGAGTTTTTCAGATCCTTCGATGATCGCCTTATAGATCTGGGCATTAGTGAGACCGCCGTTGTCTACGAAAGTCTTCTTGCCCTTATACTTATGATTAAGAATGGCGTTCTTAAATTCATCGGAAGCCACAACCTTGCGAATAAGTTCGGCAGCTGTGAGGATCTTATCTTGCTGAGTTCCGTTGAAGTTATTCATGTTCACATTGACATCAAAATTGAGCGCGGCACTTGGGACCGGAGCATCAGTTGTGATCTCCTCTGCATTGACGACGTCCCCAGAGGAGCTGCCGCCGCCTCCGCCACCTTTTCCACAAGATGCGAAGAGTAAAAATGTGCAGAGTAGTGAGAGAGTTTTAAACGTCATGTATTACCTCTTTCCTTCGATGTGTTTCACTTCCTATGAAACGTTTACCTTTAGTGATTCTTAAGATGCACCCATAATGCAAAAGCAAGATTCGATCTTCAAGGTGAAATTTGGGACAGGGTATTGGCCGAGCCCGTCGTCAGGAAATCCGAATGGGGAATTTTGCGACTAGTTTCGTCATGATTGGCTGAGCTTAACTCTCAAGAGTTGAGCAAAACCTACCGGAAATTTGTGCCTAGTTGAGAAAGTGGCCCTCTTTAGGGACCTAAGACCGATTCAGTTTACTTCTTTTTTTGCCCCAAACTTAATTTTAAAAATGGCAAATGCTTGAAACCACACTTCTCCCTAGGTAATCTTAGTGAACTTAAAAGGAAGGTTTTATGAAACTACTCGAAGGGAAGAAAGCTCTTATTCTTGGTCTTGCTAACGATCGGTCCATCGCTTGGGGAATCACCAAGGCCCTCAAGGAGCAGGGAGCAAGCATCGCTCTTTCTTATATGAACGAAGCCATTCAAAAGAGAGTTGAACCTCTCGCTCAAGAGATTGGTGCTGACTTTACCTTTGAGATGGATGTGACTAACGATGCTCATTATCCAACGATGAAAGAGAAGGTAGAAAAGGAGTGGGGGAAGTTCGACATCCTCATTCACTCCCTGGCCTTTGCGGATAAAGAAGATCTCTCCCGCGAATTCCTCCATACCTCACGCAAGGGCTTTGCCATGGCCTGTGATATCTCTGCATTTTCCCTGGTGGGCCTCACAGACACCCTTAGTCCTCTGATGAATGATAATGGCTCGATTATCTCGATGACTTATTATGGCTCCCAGAAAGTGATCAAGAACTACAACGTCATGGGTGTAGCCAAAGCAGCTCTGGAAGCCTCTACCCGTTACCTGGCCTATGATCTTGGTCCTCGGGGAATTAAGGTCAATTGTATCTCCGCAGGTCCCATTAAAACTCTTGCGGCTTCCGGTATCTCCGGTTTCCGCTCGCTTCTCTCCCAGGTTGAGGAAATCTCTCCCATGAAGAGAAACGTTACTCCAGAAGACTGCGGGGGAGCGGCGGTTTATCTCGCTTCTTCACTCTCAGGTGGAGTCACAGGCCAAGTCCTTTATGTGGACTCTGGGCTAAACATCATGGGCGGATTCTAATTGAGCGATTCCTACCAATACGGACAATTCACTCCCGAGCATCTGGAAAAAATCTGGCCGGGAGTGGACCTCTTTAATGAGCAGAAGTATTGGGAATGCCATGAGGCCCTTGAAGAGCTCTGGCTCGAAGACACTCAGGATGCCGCTCGAAATGTCTACTGGGCCATCATCCAGGTGGCCGCCGCCTGCATCCATTACCGCAATGAGAACCTCATTGGCGCTCAGGGGATGATTAAAAAAGCCAAGGAGAAGTTTGAGCGCTGCCACTCTCTCCACGTTATCACCCCTATTCTTTTAGAGAACTTAGACTGGACCCATCTGGAGTCCCTGGTGATGAAGATCCCGTCTGAACCAGAACTTAACAATTTCCAGGATCTTTTTGATTTTCGATTCCCCCGTCATTGAGTAAATGTTTCAGAGCTGAATTGTAAGGTATGTCTTATTGACTTAAGATTACCCAAAAAAATGGAGCTCTTATGAAAACCCTCACCGCTTTTTTTACCTTTGCACTCTCTTTATCCGCTTTTGCCATGGTGGAGCTTCCGCTCAAGACTATTGAGAATGCTGATCTATACCATGTCGATCAGACAACTCTTTCGTACTCGACCAGTGCCTACGCTACTCTCGAACTCATCACGAAGGGAGGATTGCGTGGGCATCCAGAACTCAGCATTGAGACCTATCTCATTTCCAGGGACCTCGTGAGCTTCGAAGACGGTGAGTTTATTGCTCGCTCAGGAGAGGCTGAAGCCGTTTGCGCCACTCTTGAGAATAACAAAGTGTACGAGACTGGTGATTGTGAGTTTAGAGTTGAAGTCAAAAACAACAGAATCCACACAAGTCTCTTCTTTCACGAATAAGCTTTCTTGATCTGGGCATCTTCATGATGCCCAGAATCTACACCTCTTCACTCTAAATACCCCGCGACTTTATCCCTGCTTTTATCTTTCCTATCCTCTGTTCTGAACCTGAATTCTAAGGAGGATTCCATGAAGTATTTAGCAACAGCTGCAGTATTGGCCCTATCTTTCAACGCCTTTGCCGGTCACCACGAAGGCGATCATGGTAAGAAATGGGAAGAAAAATTCGAGAAGATGTCTTTTAAAGACGCAAAGTCCATGATGCAGGAGATGACTCAACAGAAGACTGCTCTCGTAAACGACTTTAAGTCTTGTGTAGACAGTGCCAAAGATAAGTATGCTCTCAAGGACTGTAAGAAGACCATGTGGGAAGACAAGATGGACATGAAAAAAGATATGAA
>CAZPFM010000184.1:0-5815 GCA_964585845.1 uncultured Bacteriovorax sp. | reverse complement strand
TTGGTTACACCTATCCCAATATCGTCCGGGTCTTCATGAACAGGAAGTACTTCAACAAGTTTAAACCCTATCAAGTGGCCGACAATATGATGCACGAATGGTTGCACAAGATTGGCTTTGATCACGCAGTTAAAGTGAATCCTGAACGTCGCCATTCGGTTCCCTATGCCGTTGGGTATATTGTGAAAAGAATGGCCCGGAAACTTCAATAGCTTGGAAGTAGCCGAGCGCTCTTGCCCCTAAATTAATTGCCCCCATTGCCTCTCTAACCCTGTATGTCAAAATAGCCCCACTCTGCACACTCATTTCCAGGAAGGAAGTGTTTTAGCCAAGGAAGGTCATACATGCTGAAGACGATATCTCTTCTTTTTCTCATCCTCACTCTCGCCTCTTGTGAAAACCCTAATTCTACTGATCCCAATGGTACTGAAGATACAGTCACAACTGCGGGTACAGACGGAGGAGTCACTACAGATCCTGTAACTGAAGATCCGGGTACGACTACAACGACTGGTGGAACAAGCGGTGGCACAACAACAGGTGGAAGCACTACCACCGGCGGAACAAGCGGTGGCACTACGACCGGGACTACTACTGGAGGAACGACCACAACTGGAGGAACCAGCGGTGGAACAGTTTCAGATGTACCTGCCCAGGCCCTCACCTGGTCAGCGGACATTTTCTTTGCCAATTTTTCCGGAGCTCAACAGGATAAAGTGGAGCGCGCTGTAGAACTTATGAAAAAAGTCATCGCTTCCAAGGCTTTTAAGGATGAGGTGATTAACCACACTTACAATGGGAAAAAAACTTACGTGGACAATAACGGTCTCACGAATACTCAGATCTATCAGAAAATCCTGGATGGTGCTGAGAAGGTGGGTATCACCACTAAGAATAACCGTATGGATGTAGAGCTTGAGCTCTATTACGCGGCTACCTCAACCATTGGATACACCTATCCCAACTCTAAAAGAATCTGGATGAACACGAAGTATTTCAATAACTATACTTCTGTGGACGTAACCGGGAATCTCATGCACGAGTGGCTTCATAAGCTTGGATTCGGCCATGACTCCTCTGCCACCTCTTCCAGACCATATTCCGTTCCCTATGCCATCGGCTACATGATGGAAAGACATGCAAACAAGTTCTAAGTTTAAGAGGGCCAATTCTTTGGCCCTCTTCTTTTCTCTCCTCGTTCTGACTGCCTGTGGGAAAAAGCAGAAACAGGTCAACTGCGACATGCTTTGTGAAGCCTCGGAATTCACTCTCAGTGTTCCGGAAGATGGCTCCCTTCCCTCAGAGGCCTATAGTTTTAAAACCAATCTTTCCCTGGTGAACTTCGACCTCATCCAGCGGGAAAAGATCGAAGCCGCGGCCTTGATCATCGAAAAGATCCTCGCCACCGAGGAATTCCGCAATAGAGTATTAAATTATAAGTTCAATGGTGAGACGACTTTTGCTAATAATAATGGTCTCTCCAACAGACAGATCTATGACCGCATCCTGATCGGCGCCGAAGCCCTTTATCCGGTTAAAAATAATGCCCTTGATGTGGAAATTGAACTGATCTATGAGAACTCCAACACCATCGGCTACACCTACCCAAACTCGACCCGAATCTGGATGAATTTAAAATATTTTAACACATACACCCCACGGGAAATCGCAGCCAATCTCATGCATGAGTGGCTCCACAAGCTTGGCTTTAATCACGCTACCTCTCCTACCACTGAGCGCTCCTACTCAGTCCCCTACGCCATTGGCTACATGATCCGGTCTCTGGCCCCCTTAGTCGAGAATCCTTAGGAAGTCTTAAGACCCTCTCTTGAGATTGAATTAAATTAAAATCTTCCAAGAGAAATGCAATGATGGGCGTCGAAAAACACGGGGGTTCCAATGAAGATCTTTCTTCCACTCGCATTCGGTCTTATCCTTAGTCTCTCCGCTTTGAGTTCAAATACTCTAAAAGTTGAAAAGACTTCTCGGTTCTCAAAGGATGAAATCAATCAGCAAATGAATGATCTCTTTGATAAGAGGGATTCATTCGTCGAAAAAGGAAATTACCTTCCTCACCTTCAGGTTCATCACTAAGGAGTCGTCCATGAAAGCTTCAACGATCCTATTGTCACTCATCCTCAGTTCTTCTGTCTTGGCCAATGGCGTGGGCACTCCCCATTCAGATGTCGCAGGTCCGGAGACTACCGATATTATGGGCTACGGCACCCCAGGAGGCGGGGGTGTGGAAAATGAACTTCGCATGCAAAAAGAAGAACAACTGAAGCAGCGGAATCAGAAAATGCAGGCCGAAGAAGACAGGGTAGAAGAAATCAAAGAGATGGAATCAGAGGAAAAGCGGAAAAAGTAGTTCCACTGGTTCACAATTCGGTCCCGGTATGGTTAAAAGCCACCATAACCGGGACCAAATATGAAAATTCTTATTCTCTGCTTTGCTTTCCTCCTCCAACCCCTCTTCGCCGAAACTCTTAAAATTCACAGCATTCAGGAAAGAACTCTTAAACCAGGTTTCATGGTGAAATTCACTAACGGTGCCGTTGCCTTCTTGAGCACTATTGAGTCCCAGGATCTCGTAGGGCAGTGGGTAGATGTTGAAATAGAAGAGGGCCGGGAAATATCCTCCCTGAAGCTCGCCGACATTCACCCGAATGAGGAACTCATTGGGGGTCAGTTTAAGTCTCTGTTCGGAAAGCAGACTGAAGTTGAATACCGTCCCACTGTCTATGCATCCTATCAGCAAGCAACCAATGCTCTTCAGAGCTTTCGCAATGACAGTCTAAAAGATGCTCAGTGTTATGATAAGGCCCACATCTGGAGCTATGAGGAAAACTACTACCACCAGAGTCGCCTTCTCAAAGTCTTTCTCTTTTTCTCCGACTCATATATCGAGCGCTACAATAATCCCTGGTGGTTCCATGTGGCCCCTCTGGCCCAGGTTAAAATGGGAAGCAATGTGGTTGAAAGAGTGATGGACGCCGGCTTTGCCCAATTTCCGCTGAAGATGAAGTTATGGACGGACATCTTCATGAAAAATCAGGCAAGCTGCAAGGTTATGGAAAAATATACGGATTACTCCCACCACCCGGGGGAAGATGATTGCTACATCTATAAAGCGAGCATGTACTTCTGGCAGCCCAAGGACATTGAGGCCCTGGAAGTTGGTCAGCCGGCCAAGACCCAGTTCATTAACTGGGAAATCAGACACGCCTACAAATATGGATTTGGTCACGACGTCCTTTAAAAAAGGATCAGTTCATCAGACCTGAAGCTGGCCAGTTGAGAATGAGTTTCTTAGCGAGATGAAGCCGGACATCCTGAGCATTGGTTCCAACTGATTTAACAATCTCCTGAAGCTCTTCGGCCCGGAGATTCAATTCTTCACACCAGAAGTTCACGTCCCAGGATTTTTTCAGATCGATGGATTTTCTTTCAGGAATGTGATCAGAGGAAATTTCGTTCATGTGCGCTCCTTGTGCAGAAGAAGAATACTTCAGTTCCTCGAGCAGCGTAAATTTAAGGCATCCTAAATTTAAAACGCCTCCCAATAAGAGTGATTCACTTCAGAGGGAATAAAATTTTCTTTATATTTTCCCGTCTGTTCATAGGTTTCAAGATCCCGGGGTTGCCAGAAGTACATCGTCGCCGGGATAAGATAGCAGTGCTCAGTCATTTGATTCTGCTCATACTGTGAATAACGATTCACGATGGGGCAATTGCGCCGGCTCTTAATGAAACCGAGAGTCCAGTCCTTGATAAGAAGTGGAGAGCGGTTGAACGTTCGATCCAGGGTATAAGGTGTATCTCCTACATAGGTAAGAGGTGTCACATGAAACCACCAATCGTATTTGTATTCCCAGATGTAGCGTTTGGTGAAGAACATAAAAAGCTTCAGGGTTTTTAGTTTGATTCTTTTCCATTCTTCAAAGGCCCACACATGGGCCCGGTTGTAGCACTGAGAATCCCTTTGATGACGAGAATTGAGGTGACCAAAAATATTCTTAGCTTCAGCGTAGCTTTGAAGGTGGGTGGGGTGAAAGGACTTAAATTCAGGGAGGGGGTCTTCGGAGGGGAGAAGTTTTTCCTGATCAGGGTACTCTTCAAAATCGATCACTTCCCCTTCATCATTCAATTCCAGGCGAAGCGTGGATTTAGTATTCATCGCTTTCCTGAGATCATACTGAAAAAGAGAGGATTTATTCTCGGATAAGCGCCCTACTCTTCCATTTTCCAAGAGATAAAGTTCAGGGCGACCCACTCCCTCCGAAGGGATGATTTTTTCGATCCTGGTCGTCAGAACCTCTGCATTCAATGAAAATGAGAGAATGAGAAAAAGAAAAGAAAAGGGTTTCATGAGGTTTTCTCCATAGTCCCCGATTAGACTATGGAGTGAACCTAAAAACCTCTAAATGATTTCTCTATTTTATTTGATCTTAGCAGACTTAATAATGACGGGATCCACAGGAACGTTGCTATGGCCGCTCTTAGTCGTGGTTTTCACCGATTTGATCTTGTTGACTACGTCCATTCCCTTCACCACCTTACCAAAGACCGCATAGCCCCAGCCCGCGGTCGTAGGTGAAGTGTGATTTAAAAAGTCATTGTCCGAGACGTTGATAAAAAATTGGGAACTCGCCGAATGAGGGTCACTGGTGCGGGCCATGGCGATGGTGCCCTTTTCATTTTTAAGACCATTTTGAGCTTCATTTTTAATAGGAGAATCTGTTTTCTTCTCCTTCATGTCCGGAGTCATACCTCCGCCCTGAATCATAAAACCATCGATGACCCGGTGGAAGATCGTTCCATCATAGAAGCCCTTCTTAACATAAGAGAGAAAATTCTTTGAAGTCTGGGGTGCCTTTTCTTCATTGAGTTCCACTTCGACAGCCCCATGGTTTGTTTCCAGGACAACGGTGGCAGCAAAGGATGAGGACATCAGACAAAAAGAGAGAATAAGAAGAAGTTTCATAAAAATCCTTTTAGAGTGAGAGTTTAAATCCTACTCTTCCGGGATTCTTTCGTAAACTCTTCAGGGCATAGAACTGAGAGTCGTTGACCCCATGAAGAGTTCATCAATCCAGTCATAGACATCTATACTTAATCGGGCAGAGAGAAAGATGAGACAAAGCCCCGCTCCTCCCATGAGATATCGCAAACGGGCCGGTGAATTGAAAATGGGCATTAACTTTGACGAAGCACTTGAGAGGGCAAGAAACCATGCAAGGGAGCAAAAACTAGCTCCAAGACCCAGGATAAGTCGATCTGAGAGCTCACCATATTTAATTGAATAGCCACCAATCAGGACTATGCCGTCAAGATAAGCGTGAGGATTTAGCCAGCTAAAGGTCATGGCCTTTAAAATCGCATCCCGGAAACTTATTTTCTCGGTACTGTCTGAGAGAACCATCGCTTCTGATTTGGTAAGTTTCTGATATCCATACCAAAAGAGAAAACTCACTCCCAGCACTCCCACAATGACTTTGATCTCGGGAAATTTATGAAAGAGAGTCGCGGCTCCGGCAACTCCCAGAGTGATAAGAATAAGATCACACAGGAAACAAACAAACGAAACAGTGAGGTGGTATTGTCTTCGAATTCCGGATTCCAGAATAAAGAGATTCTGGGCCCCTAAGGCCATGATCAAACTCGCCTGCAATAAGAATCCTTCAAAGAAGATTCGTAGCATGACTCCCTCCTCTTAGAGGTCTAAGTTTTGAAGATCTTCCATTTCCGAATCTGCTCGTTTGAATTCTACACAGGCTATGGGAAGTGAAGCCTTTGGATCAAGCCCCGCAAACAT
>CAZPFM010000183.1:0-5851 GCA_964585845.1 uncultured Bacteriovorax sp. | reverse complement strand
TTATCATGAACGTCCTTCTTCTCATTGTCGGAACCTTCATGGATATGTCTCCCATCGTGCTTATTTTTACTCCTATCTTTTTGCCGGTGGCCATAAAGCTTGGACTGGATCCAGTGCACTTTGGAATCATTTTGATCTTTAATACGTGTATCGGGATCATCACTCCTCCCGTTGGAAACGCTCTCTTTGTGGGCTGTGGTGTGAGTGGAGTTCCCATCGTTAAAGTCATTCCAAAGATCATTCCTTTTTTTCTCGCTCAACTTGTGGTCTTAGGTCTTATCACTTACCTGCCTGAGCTCTCCCTCTGGCTTCCACGAATCATGGGGCTCATGTGAATATATTTAATAAGAATAGAGCGATCCTGATTTCTGTTTTGATTGCAGGGGCCTTCTTCCTCTACAAAGTCACTCTGGGAAAAGGTCAGAGAAATCTCATCCTCGCTCACAACATGTCCACTGATCACCCGGTTCATCATGGCATTGTCCACTTTGCAAAAGGTGTTGAGGACAGATCCAATGGAGAACTTTCCGTTCGCATTTATCCCAACGGGCAGCTTGGAAGCGAAAAGGAGATTCTCTCCCTCATCCAGATTGGTGCCATCACCATGACAAAGGTGAGTACTTTAAGTCTTGAATCCTTTAGCCCCTACTTTGGGATCCTAAATCTTCCTTTTCTTTTTTCAGATAAGGCCCACTTCCTGGGTGTCCTTGATTCAGAGATTGGGCAGGAGCTCCTCTCCTCTGCCCGAAGCCAGCGCCTTCAGGGGCTCACTTTTTATGAGGCCGGGGCCCGGAGTTTTTATGCTCATAAACCCATCCGCACTCCGGAAGATATGAAAGGCATGAAGATCCGCGTGATGGATAATCCCACCGCCATCCGGATGCTTGAACTTCTCGGAGGAAAACCCACTCCTATGCCTTATGGTGAGGTCTATACGGCCCTCCAGCAGGGCGTGATCGATGGGGCAGAAAACAATGTCACCGCTCTTACCGTGAACCGGCATGGAGAAGTTTCAAAATTCTATTCTCTGGATCAGCACATCTTTGCACCGGATACCCTCATCATTTCCCAGGGAGTCTTTGATGATCTCTCAGAAGATGAAAAGACTTCCCTGCGGATCGCTGCTGGTGAATCAACATTCTTCCAGAGAGATCTCTGGGAAAAAAAGGTTCAGGAGTACGAGACAGCGGCCAGGGATAAGCTAGGAGTTGAATTCATTTACCCGGAGAAAGGTCCTTTCATTGAGAAAGTGAGTATCCTTCACAAGGAGTACATGAATAAGGGTAAGGACTTCGAACGAATCATTCAGAAGATTAAAGATTTTCCTTCAGAAAATCCCTGACATCACTCTGAGATCCCTGGAAGATGATTTTATCTTTTTGCTTTGAGAGCGCGCGATTGTAGATAGGATCATAATAGCGAACGAGAAGGAACGTGATCCACTCCTCGTGGGAGGAAAACTCAAGTTCTCGGGAGAAAGCATCCTCCATAAGAGCTTTCATTTTCTCAAAATCCACGCCCCCCAGAGACTTTCTTATCCGCTCAAGGCCTGCGAGAAAAAAATCCCTCGTCTGATGAAGGACATACTGTTCAAAGATTCTCTTCGCTCTTTCTTCCACACTGGCTTCAAGGACCACGAGATTTGAGTCTCGCATGCACTGGAAAAATCTCTGAGGAAGGACAATCTTTCCAATCGTTGCCGATTCATCTTCCAGGAGAAATCTTTTCTGTCCGACTTTAAGAATTTCAAGCCCCAGAGCATTCTCAAAACTCGCCTGGGCCGGCTGCATCCCTTGCCCTCCGAAGGCCGATCCTCGGTGATTGGCCAGGGCCTCTAGATCAATGTTTAAAAACTCCTGAAGAAAAACACTTTTTCCGGATCCGGTGGGCCCACCTAAGCGGATAAAATCCAGGGGTGCCTCATTCAGAAGAGAAAGAAAGAAATTCCTCAGTCTTTTGTATCCCCCAGAAATGGGAGATTTTTGGATCCCTGCTTCTGTGAGCCATTCACAGGTTATCCCAGAACGCATTCCCCCACGGGCGCAGTAGACCTGAGCATTGGGGAATCTCATGATGAAGTTTTTCCAGGCGCTGATCTTTTCTTTTTTATTACTGCCACTCACAAGCCGATGCCCAAGCTCAATGGCGCGGGCCTGACCCTCTTCCTTATAGGTCGTTCCCACAAGGGATCTTTCTTCATCATTAAGGATAGGGAGATTGACTGAGTTGGGAGCGCTCCCTGTGGCAAATTCCACAGGTGCACGTACGTCAATCAGAGGATTTGAATTTAAAAAGAGATCCCTGAGCTCGCTATCTTCCCAATGAGACATGGTTTGAACCTTTCTCTTCACAGCGACCGACGATAGCCACTCCCGGAAAGTGCGGGGTCAGAAATTTCAAGAGTTCTTCACTCGACTGAGGATCAACACTCAAGAGAAGTCCGCCACTGGTCTGCGGATCAAAGAAAATGAATCTTTCTTCTTCATTTAATTCACTAAAGTCCACATGCTCATTTACATATTCGGCGTTACTTCGGTGGGCCTTGGTGAGCCAGCCATTTTTAAAACCGGCCTTGGCGGCTTCAAAAACGGGAACATTTTTAACCTGAAAGTGAAGACTCACACCGGAAGCCTTGGCCATCTGATAGGAATGTCCCAAAAGACCAAAGCCCGTGATATCCGTTGCTCCATGAATCTTAGTCAAAAATTCTTCCGGGATAAAATCCACGATATTATTGAGCCTCTTCATAGAAGAGATGGCCTCTGAAGCTGCTTCATCACTGAGTTCTTCTTTTTTTACACCGGCGCAAATTGTACCTGTGCCAAGAGGCTTTGTGAGAATGAGGTGATCCCCCTTTCTTGCTGTGGCATTGGACCAGACTTTGGCAGTATCCACTAAACCCGTCACAGAAAGACCAAATTTTAAAGTGTCATCATCAATGGAATGCCCACCAACCAGAGAGGATCCAGAAGCTTCTATGACTTCACAGGCACCCTGAAGAACTTCCTGTATGATGGAAGGCTCAAGCACTGCTAAGGGAGCCGCCAGGATTGCCATACAGGTTTTAGGTCTTCCCCCCATGGCGTAGACATCACTTAAAGCATTAGCAGCGGCGACAGCACCAAAATCTTTCGGGTCATTAACAATGGGTGTGAAAAAATCCAGGGTCTGAACAAGAGAGCGCTTCTCATCGATCTCAAATATCGCTGCATCGTCGAACTCAGCTCCGTCGATTTTGACTCCGGGAATCTTAGTCGGGAATTTTACACCAGCGAGAATTTCCCGGAGGATAACGGCCGGGACCTTAGCGGCGCAGCCGCCTTTTTTAACTGTCTGGGTAAGTTTCATAATTAAAATCGGATAAGACCCGTGTCTGCATAGACTCGGGTCAGAGTTTCACGGGCCTTAACCCGTGCCCGGTCCGCGCCGGATTTAAGAAGCTCATCAAGGTGATCCTTGTTTTTCATGAGATCGTCGTATTTTTCTTTCACAGGTCTTAATGTCTCCACTACGATTTCCGCGAGATCGACTTTAAGATGACCGTAGAGCTTTCCTTCATAGAGAGCTTCGATTTCCTGATAGCTCTTCCCACTCAGAACCGAGTAGATCGTCATAAGGTTGGCCAGTCCTGCCTTATTCTCCGGATCGTACTTAACTTCTGATCCAGAATCCGTAGTGGCGGATTTGATTTTCTTTTCAATCTTTTTGGCTTCATCAATGATGGAAACAAAATTTTTCTCATTCTCATCGGACTTAGACATTTTTTTATCCGGATCCTGAAGAGACATGATCCGGGCCCCGGACTTCGGAACATAGGCTTCAGGAAACTTCAATGTTCCAGTGCCGTATCGATTTTCATAAAAGCCCACAATGTCCCGGCAAAGTTCTAGGTGCTGGCGCTGATCCTCTCCTACAGGTACAAGGTCTGCTCCATAAAGGAGAATGTCCGAGGCCATGAGGACGGGATAAGTGAAAAGTCCCGCATTGATATTTTTTGTTTTGTCAGACTTTTCCTTAAACTGAGTCATGCGATTGAGATAACCCATGGGAGTTAAACAAGTGAGAATCCACATGAGTTCAGCGTGCTCATGGACATGAGACTGAGCAAAGACCACATTCTTCTTCGGATCAAGGCCCAAGGCCAGGTACTGAGCAAAGAAGCTGTAGATCCGTTCTTTGAAGGCTTTCGGATCTTGCTGGACAGTGAGGGCATGAAGATCGGCAAGGAAATAATAACAGTCGTATTCTTCCTGGAGTTTTTTCCAATTCATCACGGCCCCGATGTAGTTTCCGAGGGTCAGATTACCAGTCACCGTAGAGCCGCTTAAAATCGTCTTTTTCATGGCTAGAGTATATAAGCTTAAGAGTGGATGGAGAAGATGAAATGCTTCTTTGACACGGAGCCTCATTTGTTTAGCTTTTATCTATTTCCATTAAAGATTCCCTGCGGTACGAAGAGCCAAAATTAAGGAGTGAATCATGTTTAAGTTAATGCTCGCAGCACTTATCTCTTTGCCTGCCTTCGCGGACAATTGTTCTTCAGTCTTTGACCGTCGTGGCGAAAGTGCTTCTGTTAATCTAGAGGCCATCAACTGCTATGAAAAATCACTCCGGAATGTAACCGACGCTGAAACTAAATCCCAGTACCTTGTGCGATTGAGTTATCTTAAATTCTTCCAGGCAGAAAACTATTCACAGAGAAAAGAGTCTCTTCTTTTTGAAGCGATGGAGATTGCCGAGAAAGGTGTACTTCTTTTTGGATCAAAATACTCCCTTGGTGATTACCGCCAGCTCTCGGCTAGCTCACAAACTCTTGTGGCCGAAGCCCTCTACAATTACGGACTCATCGTGGCCCGCTACGTGGATGAAAAAGGTGTCGTGGAAGCCCTCAAGCGCATGGATGACATCAAGAAAAGCATGACCACAATTATTCGCCTGAAGCAGGAAAGTGTGGCCCATTACGGTGCTCACCGTGTCCTGGGGATTTTCCATACTAAAGTTCCCTCAATCGCTGGTGGTGATCTCAAGCTAGCAAAGACTTATCTTGAGACCGCCGTGAAGGGCTCGCTCTATAGTGGGGACCTCAGTCGCTACCCCCTCAACCACATCGTCTACTCTGATTATCTCTATAAGGTGGGAGAAAATGACCGCGCCTGTGCTGAACTCCGCAAGGTCATCAACCTCACTGAAAGTGACCTCAGAACGCTGGATAATGGTCTCTTCCACGAATCTATGGATAACATTGCTTCTGCTAAGGCTTCCTTTAAAGAAAGAAAATGCTCAAGATAGTTTTTCTCTTTCTGCTTGTACTTAAAGCCCAGGCCACAGGACTGGTGAACCGCTACCAGTTCCTGAGTGCTGACGTTCTCCCGACAGGACTCTGGACCTTTGGCTATAATCATGGGCGCGGGGGTGATAACTCCGAATACTACGGCTCCTCTGGGAATCGGATTGGACGGGGGGAGCATTTTTCCCGGAGTGTGAATTACTCCCATCTTCTCGATGAGATTAATGATCCCCTGGAAAAAGAACTCGCAGCAGCGGCTTTTGATAGTTATGAGAGGGCCGGCAATGAAGAAGCCGGATACGTTGCAAATAATGTCGTGATCGAGCAAGAGTCCAACACCTACGCCTTGGGCAGGGGTCTTACGGATAAGATTTCCTTTTTTGCTATCTTTCCGGTGGTGAAACTTAAGACCCAGTTTCGCTCACGTTTTAATAATTCCGGTTCTCTCAATGCTCTTGCCTCCACCCTGCGTGAAGATGGACAACACCAGAGAGCTCAGGAGATCCTTGAAAAATCTCAGAACGCTCTTGCCACTCGCTTAGATGAAAACGGCTACCGCAATGG
>CAZPFM010000182.1:0-5876 GCA_964585845.1 uncultured Bacteriovorax sp. | reverse complement strand
CAGGAACATTTTGAAGTGCTGATTAACGACCGCCGTTTGGTGGATTTTGTCTTCAAGGAACTCATTGCCCTGGATGAAGCTTCCACCAAGAAGCTCTATAAGCTTGTGGATAAGAAAAATAAAATGCCAGCGGAGAAATTCTCTGCTGAGGTCCAGGGAATTACTCAGGACAATCAAAAGACAAAGATCTTTGAAGAATACTCAAATCTCAATACCGGTGCTGAGATTCATGCTTTTGTAATGAAGCACAGACCGGGAACGGAGATTGAAAACTTCGAAGCTGCTGCTCCCCTTCTTCGCCTCATAGCTAAGCTTGAAGAATATAAGCTCATTGAGTACGTAAAATTCGATGCCTCTATTGTTCGGGGACTCGACTATTACACGGGAATGGTTTTTGAGATCTTCGATAAACACCCGGATAATCGGCGCGCGGTCGCTGGAGGCGGGGCCTACGCGAATCTTCTTCAGATCTTCAATGAACCTGCCCTTCCAGGTGTGGGCATAGGCCTTGGGGAAGTTCCCCTTACGGAATTTTTAAAATCTCACAATCTCATAAAAGATTTCTCAAAACCAAAGCTTGATGTTCTGGTGACCTACCAGTCCCATGCGGGTGAGAAGCACGCCTTTCACTTCGCTCAAAATCTCCGGGACGCTGGTCTTAAGGCCGAGATCATGTTCGGTGAAAATAAAATCAAGAAAGTCTTCTCCCAGGCCGACCGCAAGGATGTAAAATTCATCGCCTTCTTCGGAGAAGATGAAGCCAATAAAGAAGAAGTTCAACTCCGGAATGTGGAAGAGAAGTCAGCTGAGAATTATCCGTTGATTGACATGATTAAGATTTTGGAAAAAATCAGATCCTAGAGCAGCGAAGGTCCACCAAACGGCTATCGCAGCGGACTTCTTCGAGACGCGCCTCTTCAGAGCCACAGGTCTCGCTCACAATCTTTTTTGCCTCTTCCTGAGTGACTCCAGCAGTTTCACAATTCTGTATTCCCTCGAGACAGAGTTGAAATTGGTTCATGTAATCGAGAAGATTCGTGTTCACCTTAGGACAAGTCTCGCCGAAGGCACTGAAGCTTAAAAATGTGAACATGAGTAAGGCCCGTTTCATGGTGATCTCCGATTCAGATAGACTTTTATTTTAAGCCATTCCTCGCAGGTCACAATGGGTATATTTCTCCTTTGATGCCCCGCAAACTAGAGATTTTTCCCCTCAAATTCGCTAAAATCCCTCATTCCCATTCATCACTAGAGAAAGAGATCTTCATGGAAATCGAAAACAACCTCCCAAAAACCTTTGAACCCACCGCCGCTCAAGATAAGTGGTACGAAGAGTGGCTAAATAAACAGACCTTTAAGCCCAAGGCCGGAAAGCAAAACGAAACTTTCACGATCCTCATGCCCCCACCAAATGTGACGGGAAAACTCCACATGGGGCACGCCCTCGATGCCACCACTCAGGATGCTCTTGTGCGTTTTAAGAGAATGAAAGGCTTCGAAACCCTCTGGATTCCCGGAACCGACCACGCGGGTATCTCCACTCAAGCTGTTGTGGAAAAACTCATCTGGAAGCAGGAAAAGAAAAATCGTCATGACTTAGGTCGTGAAGAGTTCATGAAGCGCATCTGGGCCTGGAAGGAAGAATACAAAGACGAGATCGTAAACCAGCAAAAGAAGATGGGAATCTCCTGTGACTGGGATTACTCCACTTTCACTCTCGATGAAGTTCCTAACAAAGCGGTAAAAAAATTCTTCGTGGATCTCTACAACGAAGGTCTCATCTATCAGTCCGATTACATCGTGAACTGGGATCCGGTCCTTCAGTCGGCGATTTCAGACGCTGAAGTGGAGCATAAAGATGTGAAAGGCTTCTTCTATTACCTGAAATATAAGGTGAAAGAAGACCCGAACCGCGAACTCATTATCGCGACCACTCGTCCTGAAACAATCTTTGCGGACACAGCTGTGGCCGTGAATCCGGAAGATGAGCGCTTCAAGGATCTCATCGGTATGACCGCTATCGTTCCAATCTCTAACCGTGAAGTTCCGATCATCGGGGATGAGCATGTGGACATCGAAAAAGGAACAGGCTGCCTGAAAGTGACTCCGGGGCATGACTTCAATGACTTTGAGATTGGGAAAAGAAACTCACTTCCGATCATCAATATCCTCAATAAAGACGGGACATTTAATACAGATGCCCCTGAGATCGAAGGATTAAAGCCTAAGGATGCCCGCGCCGAAGTGACGCGCATCCTCACCGAACTTGATCTTCTCGTAGAGAAAAAAGACCACGTTCATCCGGTGGGCCATGGCCAGCGCTCCGATGAGATCGTCGAACCCATGGTTTCTAAGCAGTGGTTCTTAAACACGACCTCCATGTCAGAAGTCGCCGTGAAAGCGGTGGAAGATGGCGAGATGACTTTCTTCCCAAAAGGCTGGGAGAACACTTACTTTGCCTGGCTCAGAAACCCTAAAGACTGGTGTATTTCCCGCCAGCTCTGGTGGGGTCATCAGATTCCGGTCTACTACTGCCGTCACTGTAATACCCAGTGGGCCGCGGAAGAAACTCCTGAAGCCTGTGTGGAGTGCAAGGACACGGACATCTACCAGGATCCCGACGTTCTCGACACCTGGTTCTCTTCTGGTCTCTGGCCCCTTTCAACTTTAGGCTGGCCGGATGACGAAGCGATGAAGGAAAAGGGCTTTGATAAGTTCTATCCGAACTCAACGCTTATCACGGGTTTTGATATCATTTTCTTCTGGGTCGCCCGGATGATGATGATGGGAATGAAGGTCACTGGGAAAGCTCCTTTCAAGCACACTTACATCCACGCCATCGTTCGCGACAAACAAGGTCGCAAGATGAGTAAGTCTCTTGGGAACGGCATTGATCCTCTTGAGATGATCGAAAAGTACGGGGCAGATGCCATGCGCTTCACCCTTGCTGCAGGCTCCGGCTATAACCGTGACTTAAACCTTGATCCGGAAAGAATCGAGGGATACCGGAATTTCGTCAATAAACTCTGGAACGCTTTCCGTTTTGTTTCCCCTTTCCTCGATAAGGCCCAGGATGAGCTCCCTGTGAAATCTGAGTGGCACCTTCATGATAAGTGGATCCTTGCCGAACTTAACGATGTTGCTCAGAAGATGAATGACTCTCTCGACGTTTACCGCTTTGACGACGCATCCTCGGAGATCTACTCCTTTGTGTATGATAAGTTCTGCTCCTGGTACATCGAGCTCTCCAAGAACATCCTCTATGGAGAAGATGAGAAGCAAAAGATCATCCGGGCGACAATGCTTAAATACTGCTTTAAGAAGATCGTGAACCTCCTTCACCCGATCACGCCGTTTATCACAGAAGAGATCTACTCCTATCTAAAAGATGACGACTCCCTTCTTATCTCTCAGGAATATGTAGAATTTGATCCGTCTCTTCAGAACGATGAGGTGATGGATCTTATGAATAAGTTCATCGAGATCACCACCGGGATCCGTAATATCCGTTCCCAGGTGAACCTCAAACCAAAAGATGAGATCGATGTGCGTCTCTTCACTGAAGATAAGAAACTTGCGAAGTTCGTTTATGATTCCCGTCGCTTCTTAGGCGACCTCGCCAATGTGAAATCTGGAACCATCCGGGATAAATCCACAGAACGTCCGAAGAAGTCAGCAACCCTTGCGACGACTCATACGGAGATCTTCGTTCCACTCGAAGGACTCATCGATATCAACGATCAAGTGAGCCGGATCAAAAAAGACATCGAAAAGACCAAGCAGGAGTACTCAAAAGTCGAAGGGAAGCTTAAAAATGAGAACTTCATGAACAATGCGCCTGAGAATGTCCGGGCAGAAGTTCTCGAGAAGGGACGACTGGCCCAGGAGAAACTGACAAGTCTTGAAGAGATTCTCAAGAGCTTCGAGTAAATTGCCATGAAGATTTATTACGGAATAGCCTTTGTTTCCTTAGTAAGTCTTCTCTCCTCCTTTGTCGTGATGAATTTTGTTAAAAGAGCAGGAAAGTTTGTGACGATTGTACTTGGATGGCCCGCCTGGATGGGTGGGCTCTTTCTGGGAACTCACCTTCTTTTTAAGTATGACGAGGTCTATTTTCGCTCACTCAATAATGACACCATAGGATCTCCCGTTCTGATGGTCCCGTTCATCTCAAGTTTCTTTGTGGTGGCCTTTATCGGGGAGAGGTTAGCAAAAAATGCTCAGCGCAGACCTCGTCGCTAAATTTCTCTGGGGAAGTCTCATTCTCATTCCTTTGAGTGCGCTGGTTCTCTTCTTCTACCGGAAGAAGGTCGAACTCTTTAAAAAATCCTACTGGAGATTTCTTTCTGAGCGCTGGAAGATTCTGACCTTTCTTGTCTCAGGAGGATTTATCACTGCTGCTGGTCCCTTCACCTCCGATCCCACCTGGGATCATATGAACGGGGGTCTCATGTCTCTTTTTACCTTTCTCACGGCTCCTTGGAGCATCGGAGTTCTGTACCGCTTAATGACAGGAAGAAAGTCTCTTTGGTTCTTAATCCCGGTAACAGGTTTCTGGTTTCTTGCTGTGGTTTGGAGTTATGATTTTTACTTATATCTTCGGGATGGATTTTTTCCGGAGGCGAGTATTGAGAACTTTTTTCTCTCCGGACTTCTCTTTCTCTCTGCCGGCCTTTTCTGGAACCTGGAAGAAGATCAGGATCGAATCGGCTTAAGTTTTCTTCACGACGACTGGCCTTCGATTCGGCATTCGAAATTCAGGAAGATTTTCTGGATCGCTCTTCCTCTCATGCTTCTCGCTCTCTACCTGACTCTTCCCCTCCTAATTGAAGGGCAAATCTAGGGAATGAAGTTTCTTTGAACAGAGAGACCACCCCGGCCATCTCTTACCACACTTAAAATCAGAAATGGTCCTGACGGAGCTTCTGTTATTTCAACCTGATCCAGCGAAGAAGCCTTTGGTTTATTCACCTCACCTGAGTTCAGGTACCAGGCCACATCAAGATCCTCCTGTCGGTTCTCAATAGTGCCATCCACATTCTGAAACTGGTAACTCTCAGGATTGAGTCCTGTCACAGAGAGCCGGTCATCCTCTCTTGGTATGCCGGAGACAGCACCGCCATTAACGAGGATGGTGGGTGCTGCGGGATTTGAATTGAGGACACCCCGGTTGGTTGAGATGATGCGTTTAAAGCTTGTGACCCTTCGCCCGTCCACCTGAAAGGTGAAGATCACAATATAGCCCACGCCGTTGAACTTCTCTCGTTCTGAGCGCCCATCCAGGATGGAAGCAGGAATCGTGACACCGAGAGTGCCGGAGAAACCGGTGTAGAGGTTATTGGCGAGATCAGGCACGGTGGTATCGATGGTGTAAGTTCCGGATATGGCCGTGGGATCTTTAAGACAAGTGGCTTCGGCACCAAGGGCAATCCCAGGATCCACACAGGCGATATAGCTACCATTAATGACTCGTCCCCCACCCTCAGTATCCGAGATCAAAACCGACAGAGTGGAACTTCCGCCAGGAGCGACTTCGGGGTTAGTGGCACTGATACCGAGGATCCGAAATCCTTTCAGGATTTCAACCTTAGGGAGATTATCGTTTCCGCAGGAACAAAGAAGTAAGATCAGAGGAAGTAAAGTGAGAGAGTTTCTCATTAGAATTCTCCTTTAAGACCAATCGTCGGGAGGATCGGAAGACCCCGGACTTTTTTCTTTGTCTCATAATCATAGGAATATTCGAAGTTCTGTGAGTTCGAAGCATTGTAGAGATTCAGGATGTCCACGTAAGCCGTAAGAATCCAGGTCTCGTAGATGAACTTTCTCTCTACCCGGACATCGAGCTGATTAAAGTTCTCAAAGCGCTGAGAGTAAAG
>CAZPFM010000181.1:0-5882 GCA_964585845.1 uncultured Bacteriovorax sp. | reverse complement strand
CTTTGTTCAGCCGAAGGCTTAGTAGAGATCATACTCCGCCAGACGGCACTCGATATCCCCGTTAGAGAGAATATGCTTCTTCGAGGATCTCAGTCCTACCACCTTAAGCATCTCCAGATTCCCGGTGAAAAGAGCGGCCCTGTGACCCTTGAAGTGATGCTTCCAGTGATCTCCCATTCCCTTGTAGAGGGCCTTGAGACGATCCTCTTCTCCGCTTTCCAGACGCTCTCCATAGGGAGGATTGGCGATGAAAAGTGTTTTCCCATCCAGAGGGGAGGTGTGAAGGGCATTTTCCTGGCGAAGATCGATGACTTCAGAAAGGCCTGCCTTCTTTAAATTATCACGGGCCTTTGAAATGGCTTCGCTCGAGAGGTCAGAGCCTACGATCTTACCCTGAAACTTTTCGAGTTTCTTTCGGCCCTCTTCAGTAAGAGTTTTTACTTCGGCGATAAGATTCTGCCAGTTTTCCTGGAGAAACTTATCTTCAAGAAACCAGGGATAGTTTAAGAAAGGCCATGGCTTTTGCCCGCGTCCTGAAAGATGCCTTTCCACCCGAAGAAAACTCGGGGGGATATTTCCGGCCATCAAGGCCCCTTCGATCACAAAGGTTCCTGATCCGCACATGGCATCGAGGAGGCACTCTGTCTCAGGATTCCACTTAAGGAGAGTGAGGATACTGGCCGCGAGGTTTTCTTTTACCGGAGCTTCAGTGTGGGCAATACGGTAGCCGCGCTCGTGTAGTGAGTCACCACAAAGGTCATACATCAGGGTCACGCGGTAGGCTTTCTCTGAACCTCTTTCGATGCGGGAGAGAAAAACCACATCCGGGAAATCTTTATCGATGGAGGGTCTTTCTTTTTCGAAGTGACGGAAATAATCCACGATGGCGTCTTTAAGTTTTAAGGTCGCAAACTGGGAATTTCTAAACTCTTCTCTCTCTCGGGGAAGATCCCCAAAGATTGTGTGGATGCGGAAGGAATTATGGACACTCATGAGGCTCTTCCACTTGATGTCTGTTGCCTCAAGATAGAAGTCTTTCTCGTTATCCACTTCAAAGGTGTAGAGGTATTTATACACGCGGCTAGCGATTCTTGTATGGAGCAGGACCTTTAGGGCCACTTCGTGGAAGGCCTCAAAGATAACTCCCGCCCGACTTGGTTTCGCTGTTTTGGCCCCTAAGCCCAAGATTTCCTGAGTGAGAATCTCCTCAAGACCTGGAGGGCAGGAAGCGAAATAATCGAATCTATATTTTTTCATAAACAAAGCTCTTAACCCCTTGAAAGCTCACTCTAAAAGCCTTGAAGAAGGGTCCTAAAAAATGTAAGTTGATGCCATTCTATTTTGAGGCTTATGTACCAGACCCCGAGCGGGCTGGAAAAGGGAATCGTCCATGAAAGCAAACTTTTCTGAAGGAACTTACGGAAACTCTACCCGCGTGAAATACAAAGTGAAGGATATCTCCCTCGCTGACTGGGGTCGCAAAGAAATCAAGCTCGCAGAAGCTGAAATGCCAGGTCTCATGGCCCTCCGTGAAGAATACGGCAAATCTAAGCCCCTCAAAGGCTCCCGCATCGCTGGCTGTCTCCATATGACAATCCAGACAGCTGTTCTTATCGAGACTCTCGTTGAGCTCGGAGCTGATGTCACATGGTCATCTTGTAACATCTTCTCTACCCAGGACCACGCTGCTGCGGCCATCGCTGCTGCCGGGATCCCGGTTTATGCCTGGAAGGGAATGAACGAAGAAGAATTCAACTGGTGTATCGAGCAGACCATCCACTTCGGTGAGAAAAAAGAGCCTCTCAATATGATTCTTGATGATGGGGGAGACCTCACTGAGATGGTTCTCTCCAAGTACCCTGAACTCTACAAGGGTATCGGCGGAATCTCAGAGGAGACCACAACAGGTGTTCACCGCCTTTATGAGCTCGAAAAGCAGGGCAAGCTTCCTGTTCCATGTATCAATGTTAACGACTCTGTCACAAAATCTAAGTTCGATAACAAGTACGGTTGCCGCGAGTCTTGTGTGGATGCTATCCGCCGGGCCACTGATGTGATGATCGCTGGTAAGGTTGCTGTTGTTGCTGGTTACGGGGATGTTGGTAAAGGTTCTGCTGAATCCCTCAAAGGTGCAGGCGCACGAGTCATCGTCACTGAAATCGATCCTATCTGTGCTCTTCAGGCCGCAATGGAAGGTTATGAAGTGAAAAAGATGGAAGATGCCGTTAAAGAGGCGGACATCGTTGTTACAACAACTGGTTGCCGTGACATCATCACCGGCAAACACTTTGAAGCCATGAAAGATAAGACCATCGTTTGTAACATTGGTCACTTCGACATCGAAATCGACATGGCATGGCTTAATAAGAACTACGGTCACACCAAGGATACCATCAAGCCACAGGTTGACCTTTACACGCTTAAAGACAATAAACAGGTCATCGTTCTCGCTGAAGGCCGTCTCGTGAATCTTGGATGTGCCACTGGTCACCCGAGCTTTGTGATGAGTAACTCATTCACCAACCAGGTCCTGGCACAGATCGAGCTTTGGACGAACGCTAAATCTTACGAGAATAAGGTTTATATGCTTCCTAAGCATCTTGATGAGAAGGTGGCCCGTCTTCACCTCGCTAAGATCGGTGTGGTGCTCGACACCCTTACTCCAGAGCAGTCTGAGTACCTCGGGATTGCTGCTTCAGGTCCTTATAAGCCTGAGTATTACCGCTACTAAATCTCAAGAAGCCCGGGCAACCGGGCTTTTTTTTTGTAAACTTTTTTGACACTGGTGAGAAAGATTACAAAAGTACGTCCCCGGAAAAATGAATGGCATAAAGTGTTCCCAATTGTATTAAACAAGGAGAATCCTATGCGTAAACTTTTGGGCTTTATTGTCGTTTCAACTTTGTTGAGTTCTTTCTCTTCATTTGCCTTTGATTCATCTCGATCAATCTGTAATCTTCCTGCCAATTCTGAACTCATTTTCCGTGAGGATGTCCTCGTGATGGCAAATATGGGCTATGAAAAACTATTTGAAAATGAAGTCAACAAAGGTCAGCAAAGATGCTCGATCATTGTTAATAAAGTTTCCCCTTTGGATAGAGTTGTAAGAGCGGGATCATCTTTCAAGGTAACAGGAACTCAATGCAATAAGCTTTCTGTTAATACATATACTGATATCTATCTGGATTCGAAGAGCTTTTATTTATATTGTGTCAGCTCTAAAGAGGCTGGAGAAATGTCAGTCGATTTATTCAAAGAGAACTTAAGGGGCACTGTCGATCTTAATCTCTCTGCTGCTGAGGATCTTTAATTCCCATTTTTAAGGCCCGGTTAACCGGGCCTTTTTTTTGCGCTGTTCTTTTGGGTGCCTTAAGAATCAAAGAGAGTTTTATTCCTTATCATATCCGGAATACTTTCTTAAGGAGGAAGCGCCATGAAGGTCATCACTCTTGTTTGTGTTCTTATTTCCACTTTTCTTCACGCTGAAACTTACGATCTAAAAGAACGCTTCGCTGTCGGTGGAGGAGCAGGATACGGAATCCCCGTCCTGAGCCGGGAATTTAACGAGATTGCCAATCCCGATCTCACATTCAATCTCCACCTTCGCTACCAGACTTCCATGGCAGACGCGCTCCTTCTAAACTTCCAGAGCTATAATTTCGAAGAAACCGACATCGGAGCTTCCGTTTATGATCTCATGTGGGTCTCAAGGATCAATGAAGTGGATAAACTCACGCCGATCATTGGGATTGGCGCCGGGGTGGCGGACATGAGAAACATCGCTCCCTATAAGGACAATTACAAATTCGCAGGACGTGTCCGCTTGGGATTCGAGTACATGCTCAATCCGGATGTCATGCTGGCCTTCGTGACAGACTATCAATACATCGGTCGAATGCCTTCTTCAGGTGAAGACGATGGGATCAATCGTAATAAGGTTCCGGGGCAGGAAATTCACGCCGTCGTCCCCCAGTTTCATTTGACCGTTTTCTTTGGTCCAGACAAGGAAAAGGATGAGTCAGACCCCGCACCAGCTCCGGCACAGGCCCAGGATCCTTCGACCATGGATACTGATAAGGATGGGATTACAGACAATATCGATAAGTGTCCGGGAACTGACCCAGGAATCACGGTCAATGCGGTTGGTTGTAGGCCAGGTGAAAAAACAGTAAACTAGAATTATGAAAATCTTTATCGCTTCCGACCACGCTGCCTTCACAGAAAAAAATGACCTCATCGAGTACCTTAAGGGTAAGCATGAGGTCATCGATCTTGGAACAAATTCCAAAGAGTCCACTCATTATCCTGAGTGGACTCTCAAGCTTGTGAAGAAAGTTCTCGAGGAAAAAACCTTTGGGATTCTTCTTTGCGGTTCAGGCATCGGAGTTTCCATGGTGGCCAATCGCTTTAAGGGAATCCGGGCCGCCCTTTGTCGGGACGAAGAAGATGCGAAGATGTCCCGTCTTCACAACAACGCCAATGTCCTCTGCCTTGGTGGACGTCGCAATTCGATGGATGAGATTAAGAAGATGACGGATGTTTTTCTTTCAACAGAATTTGAAGGTGGCCGTCACCAGACACGGATCGATCAGTTTGACGATCTTGGACAATAATTATTCCCGATTAAGCTTTTTCCACCCAGATGAGCGGTAGCGATTGGAGATGATATCAAAGATCGGGGTATCGGGTCGGTTAGAAACATCTGCATTATCAATGGCCTTTTCAGCAAGAAAGGCCTGATCAAGATTCACATCACCCCGGGCCGCTTCCTGGCCACCGATCTTCGGCATTTGAAAACTAAAGCCTTCGTCTCCTGAACCAGTGGAAGACCTTCCCCCTCGGCTTCGGTAATTCCCTTTTACAAGCGATGTCCCTAGTTTTTCTTTTACTTCTGGAGAGAGTGCCGAGAGCCCCTGGTTAGCGGATGTCCCGAAGGGAGCATCAGCTCCCACGCTGGAGGCGGGGAGGGAAGCGGCGTAATTGGCGACGGCCGGTGGAACAACATCTTTCAGGGCATCAGCTGCTTCTTTTTGTTCATCAGTGAGCTTTACATTCGGAACTGATCCCTTTGTTTTAAGCTTCGAATTCATCGCCAGAGCATTATTGGAAAAGGCCCGGAGTTTTCCTTCGTCAAATTGACTTGGGTCAAGAAGAGCGTATCCCGCATTGGCTGAATTAAGAAAATTGGTCCCGAGACCGATCTTCGGATTTCCGAATTTCAGTGAAGCTGTCACACAGGTGTTATTGGCCTTACAGCTACAGTTGGCATCAAATTGGACCTGTCCATTCACCATTACCCCACAACCCAGGTTCGACTTCGGGCCATTAGCGATACCGTTATTGAGAACGCAGACTTCCTGATACTGAGAGGGGTACATCTCGGCCGACTTAGAGTGAGAGCAAAAGCACGAAGTCCCCGTCCAGGGATTGCAATCTCCGGCCTTCGGCATGCCATCGATGACAGTTTGAATCTTCTTCATGGCATCGCCATGCTTGTCTGCTTTCTTCAAATAGAGTGCCGTGATCCCAGTGGCTGCGGCCATTTTAATTATGTACTTTGTATCCATTGCCACCCCACCAAGAGCAGCTCGGGCCACGTAACAAGCAGAAGTGGCCCCAAAGATCGCTGACTGAAAGGTCGCTGTTTTCTTTCGCGCCTTATGAGTCTCCTTAAGACTGACCAGGGCCTGGAGTTGAGGATCATTAAGAGCCTGGGTTTCTTGAGAAATCTTCTGTTGCTGACCCATCTGCATCACAGTCGCTACACCTTCTAAGGCCATCGCCCCATAAAGGCAGTAGTCAGTGCCCTCTCTTTTTTCAGGGGTCGCACCCTCCGAACTAGCTCCTTCAGCAGGAGTCGGGGCATTTTCGGCAGTGGTGGG
>CAZPFM010000180.1:0-5895 GCA_964585845.1 uncultured Bacteriovorax sp. | reverse complement strand
CGAGAAGACGATCAATGTCACTACCGCAAATGATCAATTAAAAATTACTGTTCCAAAGTCTGAACTTTCAGACCGCACCAAAGAGATCCTGGAAAAGTATCAGGTCACTGACCTCAACATTGAAGACCCTTCCATTGAAGTCATGATCGAACATTTGATGAAAAATGGTGTGGTCAAACTATGAGACGCTGGCTCTTTTCCGTTATGGCTATGGAGCTGCGGAAGATCCTCGCCTACCGATCTGATTTCTGGGTGACTTTCTTAGGTCAGGTCCTGATTCAAATTTTTATCGCCCATGCTCTTTGGCAGGCGGTCTTTGCGGCCAATGATACCCAGACCATGAACGGCTTCACTCTCTCTAAGATGACACTCTACTATGTCATCGTGGCAGTAGGAGGACGGATCCTCACGGGGGAGAATATCGGATTTATCTCCCGGGAAATCTACGAGGGAACCTTTAGCCGATACCTTATCTATCCATTAAGCGCCTTTCACTACAAGGCTACAACTTACCTGACCTACTCATTGTTCTATTCCTCCCAGCTCATACTGATTTATTTCATCTACCGTCTGGGTTTCACAGAAAGTATCCCCACACTCACCGAGGCAGGTCTACTCTTGCTCGGCACATTCCTCTTTCTTTGCTCGGCCCTTGTGTATGTTCTCATGGTCATGATGATCGAACTCCTCGCTCTCTGGGCCGATAACATCTGGTCTCTCATAGTGATGCTCCGGTTTTTTAGTACCTTCTTAGGTGGTGGACTGCTGCCGCTGACCTTCTTCCCCGATTGGGCGCAAGGGGTTCTTGGGTATTTACCCTTTCCCTATTATCTCTCCCTTCCCGCTCGCACGGTTCTTGGAGACACAAGCTTTGCAGAGATCGGTTATGGTTTGGGTATCCTCGCCCTGTGGGGACTATTCTTTGCGGGAGCCGTGGCCCTGATCTGGAGATCAGGCCAGAAGCAATACACGGGGGTGGGCGTATGAAGCGCTATCTCCGACTCTATCTTTATTTTCTTCGATTTTCTTTTTCCAAGGCTCTCGAGTTTCGGATCGATTTTGGCTTCCGGATTATCATGGATGTTATCTACTACGCCGTGAATATCCTCTTTTTTAAGGTCATCTATCTCCACACTCCTTTTATCGCCGGCTGGAGGGAAGATGAGATCATGGTTTTCGTCGCGAGCTATCTCCTCATTGATGCCATCATCATGACCGTTTTTTCGGCGAATATGTGGTGGTTACCCTTCTATATCAATCGGGGGGATCTGGATTTTTATCTTATTCGACCGGTGAAGCCTCTCTTCTTTTTATCTCTGAGAGACTTTTCTGCAAGTTCCTTTGTGAACCTCATCATCGCGATCGGTTTTTTTGCATACTCGCTCATCACATTCAGAGGAGTCATCACGCCTCTGGATCTTTTTTTCTACGTGCTTCTCATCTTAAATGGTGTTCTTCTCTGTTACGTTCTTCAAATGCTGATGATCATTCCCGTCTTCTGGACCCACTCACGAAGAGGATTTATCGATCTCTTTTATTCGATGTCTCTTGCTCTTGAAAGGCCTCACCAGATTTACCAGGGCTGGATGAAGGTCCTCTTCACGAGCGTTCTCCCCTTTGCCCTTATCGCTTCTTTTCCTGCCACCCTCTTCTTCAGAGGCTGGAATGTGACAGATCTTATTCACCTGATGGTGATCACGATCCTGGCATGGGTGATAATGCTTTTCTTCTGGAATGTCGGATTAAAAAGTTACTCTTCGGCGAGTTCTTAGAACGCCTTCACACGGCCAACGAGAATATCCCAGAACATCCGGAAGTCCCCCATGAGGGAATAGAGAGGATGCTTAAAGGTGGCCGGGCGATTTTTCTCAAACAGCATATGCCCCGCCCAGGCGAATCCATAACCGATGATGGGAAGGCCCCAGAGAAGAGCGAAATTCCCGGTAAAGAAAATGATAAGAAGCAGGGCCAAAACACCAGAGGACCCGAAAAAATGCAGGTGATATTGGCGTGCTCGCCGAGGTAATAAGGGTAGAACTCTTCAAAGTTTTTAAATTTCATAATAACCTCGCTCCTTTAAGCATAAAGCTCAAATACTCGATTTTACAACCCAAAATCCACTCAAGAAATGCCCGACTTAACCGATAAGGATAGGGAGAGGTAATCAATTGAAAGTCTTAATATTCCTATCTTTACTCATCGCTGCCCACGCTCGTGCCCAAGAAAGCGAATGGCCAGTGGAACTCATTAAGGTTGAAAAGATCAACTACGAGAGAAACGATCACGCTTCCTACTGCCTGAGACCTCCAGAGATGATTGATACCATTGTCTTTCATCATTCCTCAGGTCCGTCTTCTACCACTCCTCAGAGCATCAATGAGATGCACTTAAACCGTGGGAGTGCCGCTGACCCGTGGTATATGATCGCCTATTCTTATGTCGTGAACGCTGCCTACCCAGGTGACTCCGCTCCATTGCCTCTAGTGACCGAGGGTCGTCCCATGGATATCGTCGGGGCCCACGCTGGCTCCCAGGCCTTCGTCACCATGAGCGAAGAGCAGCAAAAACTCTGGGACGAAGGAAAGATCGTCTGCGCTCGACCAAGTGATGGCTTCAGTGTGGACCCGAACCAGCTTCGGAATGGAAAAATCAAGGCCAACGTCACCACCATTGGTGTGGTCGTCCCGGGAAATTACGAACGGTTTCATCCAAGCAGAAACCCAGGAGGCTGGACGAATAGAAAACCTCGTTATCCCACCAAGGCCACTCAGGAGATGCTCGCAAAACTCTCCTGTCAGCTTCAAAAGAAACACCCTCGGATGAAGTACCTTAAGTGGCACAATTATTACAACAGCACCGACTGCCCGGGTAACATTAAAGAATACGTGGACGAGATCCGGGATCTCGCTAAAGGATACGGATGCGACTTCAACTAATCTTACTCACTCTCCTCTTTTCCTCCCTCGCCTCTGCGGTTAGCGATAAAGAGGTCAAGGAAGTTTTTTCTAAGTACGATACTATCGTTCGGGAGCATAAGTTCGACCTCGTGGACGAAGTCTTTACGGCAAAATTTCTCAAAGACGTGGGTGGAAAAGAAGAATTCATCCAGAACATCAAAGAGTTTCCAAGAGACAACTCAAAGTCTAAGGCACTCACGCTTCCATCAAAGATCGAGTGGAAGAAGGGAGTTCGGGACGAGATCTATTTTGCTAAGAAGATCGAACGCAGCAACCTGAAAAGTAATGCTCAGGAGCCAAAGTCGGACAAAAGCTTCGTTCTCAAAAAAGAAAATGGAAAACTAAAAATTGACGGGACCATAAGCGATGACCACTAAACTCATTCTCTTCCTGCTAATCTTCGCTGCAAGCTGCGGAGAAAAGCAGGTCACATTCCCTTCAAATCCCCAGGCCGTGACTAATACCTATGTCACTGAAGCTGAGCAGGCAAAGCTCCAGCAGTCTGGCGTTTTCCATAAGCAGTCCACTCTTAATGGTTCGAATCTCGTGACCGGTGGAAAATCCTATCCCTTCTCTGAGTATTCTTCCAATCAGGCGCTGAGCTGGTACTCAGCGAAGCCTCTTGGTTCAGCGACCAATGTCATCTTCCGAGGTGAAGTGAAGAATGGGAAGATCATTGTCGAATTGATTCAGGACCAATAAAAAAGGCTCCTTTCGGAGCCTTTTAGATTTCAAGATTATTTTACGATCCTATCTCTCCAGGCAATCACATCCGGAGCGAGGTAATCATACTTCATTCCATCAATCGTATACTGGGAGAATTCGTAGTCATGAGTATGAGTCAGACACTCCGTCGGACAAACAGTCGTGCAAAGACCGCAATAACAGCAAAGAGCTTCATCGATTACAAACTGAGTAAGCTTTAAGCGGATCGGCTGACCATTACTTGTCTTCTTGATCTCCGCCCCCTCTGGAAGCTTCTCGGAAGCGATGTAGATACAATCAACCGGACAGGCCATCGCACACTGAGTACAGCTGATGCAGTTTAAGACATCGTTGAAGAGGCGCATGCGGCTTCTCTCAGGGAGAACTTCACGAACTTCCGGGTATTCGATGGAAACGGGTTTCACCGCCCAAACGTATTTGAATGTGATCCACATTCCCTTAGCGGTGGTTGTGATCCCCTTGTAGAGACCAGAGAAGTAATCCTTCACGCTGCCAGTTTCATAATGAGGAGCGGGAGTATTGAAATTATTCATCGGTCTACTTCTCCTAGTACGATATCGATTGATCCGACAGAGGCCACGAAGTCAGCAATCATCTGACCTGGAGCAACCCGTGGAAGCATGGAAACATGGGTGAAACAAGGTGACTTCACTTTCAGACGGTAAGGAGACTTCTCCCCTTCCTGGGCCACAAGGTGCATCCCAAGTTCTCCCCGAGGACACTCGGTTCGAACGTAGACTTCACCCTTAGGAAGCTTAATGATCTTAGGAACTTTCGCCATGACTGAACCTGGCTCGAGTTTTTCAAGACACTGACGGATGATCTTGATGGATTCTACAACTTCTTTCATTCGAACGATGTAGCGGTTCCAGCAATCTCCAGGGACACCCTGCTCGCCAGTTCCGATTGGAATGTCGAAGTCGAATTCGTTATAGAGGCCATAGGTTTTATTTTTACGAAGATCCCACTTGAAACCTGCTCCGCGAAGAACTGGTCCAGTGGCACCGAAATCAAAGCAGTCCTGAACAGACATAACACCCACGTTGGCAGTCCGCTCAACGAAGATTTTATTCATGGAAACAAGCTCATGATACTTCTTGGCCTCTTCTTCCATCTCATCACAGAAATGGGCCACTCGATCGAGCTGATCGTCGGTCCAGTCATTCCAGAGACCACCAATCCAGTAGTAGTTATAAAGAAGACGAGCACCGGAGACCTCTTCAAAAAGGCGGAGGATCTTTTCCCGGTAGTCAAAAGCGTAGAGGAATGGAGTAAAGGCCCCTAAGTCGAGGGCGTAGGTTCCGAAGGCCATGAGGTGAGAGCCGATGCGCTGAAGCTCGGCCACCATGATCCGGAGAAGCTCTGCTCTTCGTGGAACTTCAGTTCCGAGCATTTTTTCCACGGCCATGACGTAGTTCCACTCCATATTCATTGCCGCAAGATAATCCAGGCGATCAACAAAAGGAATCACGGCACGATAATCCATGTTCTCGGAATGCTTTTCCATACAGCGATGGAGATAGCCCAGGTGAGGAATGGCGTGTGCCACAACTTCTGAGTCAGTCCAGATCTCGATCCGGAGAACCCCGTGAGTTGCAGGATGCTGAGGACCCATGTTGAGGGTTAAGAGCTCAGACTTTAACTGCTCAGTGGCCTTATTGATTGTTCTTGGTTCTGGTTCACCAATGTCCCAACGACTTTGCATATGTATTCCTTAAGACTCGGAGGCCTTCTCTTGGGCCTTCTTGATCATGTTTTGACGAACGATGAACTCGCGGTCTTCGAAGTTCATCTTATTGTCTGGGTAAACGAGCATGCCGTTATAATCCTTGGCAGGAACGTAGTCTTTTCGAAGTGGGAAACCTTTCCAGTCATCCGGACAAAGAATTCGGCGGTGATCAGGGTGATTGTTGAAGCTCACACCGAACATGTCGTAGCACTCTCGCTCCTGGAAATCCGCAGCTGGATAAACCTCAACAATAGAGTCAAGGTTCGGGTTCACGCGGTCAGTGAGCTTCACCTTAAGGATGAGCTCCCGTGGAGTATTAAGATCAAAGTGAGCGAGGATGTAGCAGACCTCCATGTACTCAAGATAGTCCACACCGGAGATGCACTGGAGAACATTGAATGGCATGTGATCATTGGTACGAAGCCATGAAGCTAGCTTCAGGATGGAAGAGGCTTCAACGGTGATCGATGCATCTGCCTTAGG
>CAZPFM010000179.1:0-5896 GCA_964585845.1 uncultured Bacteriovorax sp. | reverse complement strand
CAAGATGCACCCTTCATTTTTAAAAAGCTCAACTTCGGTTGAGCTTTTTTTTTGTAAAAAATTCAATTTCATTTCATACCTCTGCCTCATCACTTATCTTCTCGAAATATTTTAATCGAGGTCGTTATGAAATTTTTATTCTGTCTGATTCTCTTATCTTCAGCGATTCATGCTCGATCAGTATCGCCAAGGGACAGATTTGAGTCTCTGAATTTCAAACAAGTCTGCGGATCCTATTTCACTTTGAATACTAGTGAGACTGGAGTTTGGGTTCGTTGTGAAACTCCTATCACTGGGGAAATTCTGGCGGCCTATTCAGGTGAATATCTCAAAAATTTTGTTCCTAAAAACGCCAAGACGCCAATGAGTCTTGGGATGTTGAAACAAACCAGCCAGTCTCGAGTGGATGTTCGAACATTCGAACTTGAAAATCGGAGTGGTGAATTGATTGGTTATCGATCCGAGTACGACTTTCCTGAGATGGGAGTGATGTACAGATTCTTTTACGATCTCATGGGAAGAGTGGTCTATCTGCAGATGATGAATTTCTGACGCAAAATATTTTGCCCCGACGTGCCCCTATAGTTCCAATTGCTTGCGATATGTCATGGCCCTTCTTACAATTTAAGGATGGAAAAAAAAATCATCCGCATCCAGCTCTATTCTCTTTTTATTCTCACAGCTCTCAATCTTCTCTACTTCTATTACCGAGACGCTCTTCCTGATAACTATTACGAAATAAGTTACGAAAATCATTCCATCAATTTCTTCACCTACTACTTCTTCAGCCTGCTTGCGAACTTCGGTTACTGGTGCGGAATTTGGGTGACCCTATCCTTTATCGTCTTCGCCCTTCTTAACTCATTTGTTCTGAGTAAGAAAAAGGATCCGAAAAATCAGATCGTCATTCTGACACTCATCCCCCTCACTCTTGGTCTCTCTTACCTCACAATTCCCGAAGCCCTGGGCGATGGGATTTTCTTTCTAGTCCGTGAGTATCTCGGAACACTGGCAGTCTTAAGCTCAGTCCTTTTCTTCGGTGTGAGTTTCTATTACCTCGTTTCAGAAAAGCATTTCTTTAAAACATGCAGATGGCTTGAAAAACAGGGTGTGGCTTTCTTCAATATGATTAAAGAAGCCGATTATTCTGCAATTCAAAATATCGACTGGAAATCCATTCCTGAGTCCGTAAAAAACAAGGCACTTTCTTTCATTGCCAGAGTTCGTGGACAGGAAGTGGCCGCAGAAACATCTGCCTCACGATTAAAGATCACTGAATCACCTAAGCTCACGCCAGCCAAGCGGGCCATGCCTCAGGTGATCGAAGAAGAGCTTGCAGAAGACGAAGAAGAGATTGAAGAAACTGAAGACACTTATGAAGAAGTGGAAGAGGACGAGGATTCTGAAGAAGAATACGACGACTCTCAGATTGATGAAGAAATTGAAGCTTCTGATGAAGATGACTCCGATGACGAAGAACTCGAGGAAGAGGAAAGTCCTTTTGCCACGAAAAAACCGGATGTCTTTTTCACTAACGATGAACTCATCGATTGCATCGCTAAGAAAGATGAGGCGCATGAATCAAATGAACCTGCGGCCGGATACTTCGAAACCATTGCTCGCGCGATTGAAGACAAGCTCAAAGAATTCAATATCACCTCAGCTGTCATCAACGTGATGAAGGGACCAGTGGTCGATACCTTTGAACTCGACCTCGGAGCTGGTGTGAAGGTCAATGCGGTCACTAACCGTGTGGATGATCTCTCGCTCGCTCTTCGCGGGGCTCCTATCCGTATGGTCTATCCGATGAAAGGAAAATCGACGATCGGTATTGAGGTTCCTAGGAATCCACGGGACGTCATCTTCCTGGATGAAGTGTTGAAGTCTCCTCAATTTAAAAATTCAAATTACCGCCTTCCGATTGCTATGGGGAAAGATGCCTATGGGGATGCGGCCGTGATTGATTTAGCGGCCACTCCGCACCTTCTCGTTGCGGGTACCACAGGTGCAGGTAAGTCTGTCTTCGTGAACACGCTCCTCGTTTCACTTATTATTAAGTTTTCTCCAAAGAAGCTCCGCCTCATCATGCTCGATCCTAAGCAGCTCGAACTTGCTCTCTATCAGCGTCTCCCACACCTCATCATGCCGGTTGTAACTCATCCGGATATGGCGTCGGCTTCTCTTATGTGGGCGATCGACGAGATGGAGCGACGGTATTCGCTTCTAAAAGATTTCGGAGTGAAAAACATCGATGGCTTTAATAAGAAATATAAAAATGCCGGAGAAGAACTCACCATTAAAGTGAATAAGTATTATCCGGATGCGGACCGAACGGATTTCGAACTTCCGTATCTTGTGATCGTGGTGGATGAGTTCGCAGATCTCATGCTCTCCAAGGCCGGTAAGGCAATTGAGACCTCGATCTCAAGACTAGCGGCCAAGGCCCGGGCATCAGGGATTCACATTGTTCTTGCGACCCAGCGACCATCAACCGACATCATCACCGGGGTCATTAAGGCCAACTTCCCGACTCGTGTTTCCTTCCGGGTTTTCACCAACATCGATTCCCGGGTTATTCTCGACGGAAATGGTGCTGAAAAACTCCTGGGTAAAGGGGATATGCTCTTCAAACAGGGAATCGATATCCTCCGGATGCACTCAGCTTATGTGGATGAAGATGAGATCGAGGCCCTGGTGGATAAACTCTCAAGTATTCCTACTCAGTATGATGAGGGGGCGATGGATTTCATCCAAACCAATGGCTCGGTGGACACGGATACCGATGGTCTCACTACCGATGGAGAGGGTGGTGGCCTAAAAGATGAAAAATACGATGAAGCTGTTCGCTGTGTTGCAATGCATCGCGTAGCTTCGGCCTCTTTTCTTCAGCGCCGTTTAGGAGTCGGCTATAACCGAGCGGCCAATCTGGTGGAAGAAATGGAGCGTAATGGTGTCGTTGGACCGGCTCAAGGTTCCAAACCACGGAAAGTTCTAGTGCCTCCGCCGAGTGATTCAACGCCTTGATTTCACTCTTAAATACCTTGCTCTCAGCACCTTGCCGTGCTACATATCTCTGACCATTAAATAACATGCCCCTGCGGGGGCAAATCTAATCACTTTAATTGGTTGGTCCATTCGTGTGAATGGCACAAAGTGATTCGATGTAACCTACCAAGGAGTTCTCATGTCTAAGTTAACCGTCAAGCAAATGCTTGAGGCCGGCGCCCACTTCGGTCACCAAACACACAAGTGGAATCCAAAGATGAAGAAGTTCGTCTTCGGCGAAAAGAACGGCATCTACATCATCGATCTTCAGCAAACTCTTCCGATGGCCGAAAAAGCCTACGAATTCCTTAAGAAGACAACTCAGCAAGGTAAGTCTGTTCTTTTCGTTGGAACAAAAAGACAAGCTGCTGACATGGTTAAGAAGAAAGCAGAAGAGTGTGGAGCTTTCCACGTTACTTCTCGCTGGCTCGGCGGAATGCTCACTAACTACAAAACCATCGCTCTCTCTATCGATAAGATCCGTAAAGTTGAAAAGATGAAAGAGAACGGAGACTACAAGCTTCTTACTAAGAAAGAGCAGTCTAACGTTGAAAAAGAAGTTGAGAAGCTCGAGAAGACTCTCGGCGGGATCAAGAACATGAGAAAGCTCCCAGGAGCGATCTTCATCATCGATCCAAACAACGAGCACATCGCTGTTAAAGAAGCCAACGTTCTTGGTATTCCTGTTGTAGCGATCACTGATACAAACTGTGACCCTACTGGAATCGACTATGTTGTTCCAGGAAACGACGATGCGTTGAAATCAATCACTCTCTTCCTCGACTACTTCGGAAACGCAGTTGTTGAAGGTGGTGCTAAAAACCGCCGTGACGACGGTGAAGATTCTGGCCGAGATATCGATCTCGAAAAAGAAATCCTCGAGAAGTACGAGAAAGACATCGACCTCAAGGGGGCCGATGAAGAAGAGACTGAAGCTTAATAATTTATAACGAAAGGACATAAACCATGGCCTACAGTGCTGCTGATGTAAAAAACCTCCGAGAAACTACCGGTGCCGGTATGATGGATTGTAAGAAAGCTCTCGATGAAACTTCTGGAGATTTCCAGAAAGCCGTCGACTTTCTCCGTGCTAAGGGCATGGCGACTGCTGCTAAGAAACAGTCCCGCGTTGCTGCTGAAGGGATGATCGCTGCTGCCGTTAAAGGTAAGCTTGCGGCCCTCGTCGAAGTAAACTGCGAAACTGACTTCGTTGCAAAAAACGATGCTTTCCAGGAATTCACAAACACAGCTGCGAACATCGCAGTTGATGGAAAAATCGAAAGCGTAGACGCTCTTCTTTCCGCTAAGGGTCCGAACGGAACTGCTCTTAAAGATCAAGTTACTGAACTTACTCTTAAAATCGGTGAGAAGATTGATCTTCGTCGCGTTGAGCTCATGAAGCTCGATGGCGAAGGGATGATTGGTTCTTACGTTCACTCCGGAAAAATCGGTGTTCTCGTTCGCGTTGAAACCGATAAGGATGTGACTGGAAACGAAGCTTTCAAAGAGCTCGTGAAAGACCTTTCTATGCAGATCGCTGCTGCTAATCCACAGTTCCTTAACGCTGGTGAAATTGATGAAAATTTCAAAGCGAAAGAAGCTGAGATCTATGCTGCTCAGTTAAAAGAGCAGGGTAAGCCAGAAGCGATGATTCCAAATATCGTTAAAGGTAAGCTCAATAAGCTTGCTTCTGAGGTTTGCCTCTACGAGCAGTCTTTCGTTAAAGATCCGGATCAGTCTGTTGGCAAGCTCATCGAGTCTGTCGCTAAGACAACCGGAGCTTCGATCAAAGTCACGAAGTTCATCAAGATGAACCTCGGAGAAGGGATCGAGAAAAAGACGGAAAACTTCGCCGAAGAGATCGCAAAACTCTCGGGGAAAAACTAATCCGAAAAATTGTTTCAAAGGAAGGGGACTTGAAGAGTCCCCTTTCCATTTTTAAAGGGTGTCATGAAATACAACCGCGTTCTCATTAAACTTTCGGGCGAAGCCCTTGCAGGAGACCAGGGAAATGGGATCTCCGGAGAAATCCTTAATAAGATCAGCGAAGAAATCGCAAGCCTTCATAAGACTGGTTGTGAAATTGCCATCGTCGTCGGCGGAGGAAATATCCACCGTGGAGTTGCTGGTGCAACCTCCGGCATGGACCGCGCCACATCTGACTACATGGGAATGATGGCAACTGTTATCAATGCCCTCGCTCTCCAGGATGCACTTGAAAGAAGAGACATCTACACACGAGTTCTTTCTGCGATTGCTATGCAGGAAGTGGCTGAGCCCTATATCCGTCGCCGGGCCGTTCGTCATCTCGAGAAAAAGAGAGTGGTGATCTTTGCTGCCGGTACCGGGAATCCTTATTTTACAACTGACACGACTGCAGCTCTTCGGGCCAATGAGATCAACGCTGAACTCATCATGAAGGCCACGAAAGTGGATGGCATCTACGACAGAGATCCGATGAAGCATAAAGATGCGAAGAAGTTTGAAAAGCTCTCTTACATCGAAGTCCTCAATAAAGAGATCAAAGTGATGGACTCAACGGCCATCACTCTTTGTATGGATAACGATATGGATATTGTTGTCTTCAACATGTTTGAGTCAGGCAACATCCAGCGAGTTGTAAATGGCGAAACCATCGGAACTCTCGTAACAAAAAACTAATCGAAAGGAGCTCTTAATATGATGAACGAGCTAAAGCCAGTTCTCGAAGACCAAATGAATAAAGCGATTAAATCGCTTCAAAACCAGATGGGCAAGGTCCGCACGGGTCGCGCCACCGCTTCTGTTCTCGACGGAATCACGGCCGATTACTACGGAAGTGCCACTCCCCTTAAGAATATGGGACAGATCT
>CAZPFM010000178.1:0-5900 GCA_964585845.1 uncultured Bacteriovorax sp. | reverse complement strand
GCAATGAGTTTCATAAAAAAATGAATCGTGAGCCAGCCCACAATGAAAGACGAGATCACTCCGGCCAAGAGCACTATGAATTGATCCTGGTTCCCCTCTTTTACGATGTCCGGAACTTCTTTCAGGATGCCGGCCATGATGATGGGTAATGACAGCAGGAACGAATAAGCACCGGCCTCTTTTCTGCTCATACCTGCAAAAAGAGCTGTGGTGAGAGTAATGCCTGAACGGCTGACACCAGGAAAGATCGCCAGTGCCTGAGAGAGACCGATGAAGATCGCTAGCTTCAATTGAAGTTTTTGTTCCATTGGTTCCACGAGAGGCTTTTTGTGATTTCTGTTGTAGCGGTCTGAGAGCCAGAGAAAAACCCCAAATACTGTGAGATTGGTCACAATAATGAGAGGGTCTCTGGCAAACTTTGAAACCGGAATGAGTAGAACGATCAAGCAGACAGAACTAAAGGTTGAGAGAATAAAGTTTCTTACAAACCAGCGATCCGCACCGCCGACCTTGAGATTCATCAAAGAAGGAGTAAAGGTCTTAGCGTAGCGCCAGATATCTTTTCGAAAATAGATAAGCACCGCTAGACCAGTTCCTAAATGCATCATCAGATCGAAAACAACACCCGGATCCTTGATCTTCATGATGTGGGGAAGAAGGGCCAGGTGACCACTACTACTTACAGGGAGAAACTCAGAAACACCCTGAATGAAACCGTAAATAATCGCTTCGAAAATATTCATCGCTGGACAACCTTAGAGACACCGAAAAAGCTGCTGTTGCCGCTTTCAAAAGCGGTTTTAAGATCACGGAAGTTATTGAGGAGTTTGGAGCGAGCTTCCTCGGTTTCTGGAGATGTCGAAGCATCCATCGTTTCCAAAATCTGAATGACTGAAGTGAGAGAATTTAACCAAATCTGTTTTTCTTCGGGAATATCTTCACCCAGGACTTCCCCACTTCGCTCGTAATAGTAACCGTAGAGCGCCTGCGCGAGGTCCATAGCAAATTTATTCTCCCGATAGTCCACAGTAAAGGCATCAATGACCTCAAGAGCATTGAGGGTTTCACCACGAGTTGGCCGCCTTGATGATCCCCAGTCCGATCGAAAGAGAGCAAACTTATAAATTTTATTTTTAAGATTATTAACAACCTGAGGGGATTGTCCTTCAAATTTTACCTGATAGAGACGCCCTTTTGGGCGCAATGGAAAAAGATAGTCTTCTGAGATTTTGTCTGTCACAAATTTTAGAAAAACTGTATCCCCTATTTTGATAAATCCTCCATCCGTGTAGGCTCTGCCGTCCAGGAGGCCAAGAAGACTTGCGCGAAAATGCACCAACCCTGCAAGGATCGGTGTTTCTCCCTGAATGACATCAAGAGAGTTTTCCAAACTCAATTTAAAGGAAAGAAGGATTAATTCCATCAATTCTTTTTCAAATTTGATCTCCCTCTGTTCATCCTGAGGTTTAACAACGGCATCGATAGTAGAAGCGGAGGTATAGGCGTACTCGTAAAGGGTCGGAAAACGATTTTGAAGGAATGGATTACCTCTGAGAGCAAGCTCGATAAGTGCAGCGAGATCAAAGTTTTTAACCAAGGAAAGATTCACAAAAGTCTTGAGATTCTTTTTCTCAAAAATCGAAAGACTTGGCTCCATCTTGGTTTTTGCTCCGTCACCGACAAAAGTAAAACGTGGGATCAGGCTGAATTCATCGGCGGGATAAGCGAGGGCCAGTTGGAAGAACTGACTGAATCCTGAACGGATTTTTTCTGCAGGTATTGCTTCTCCTTCCGTAGTGACTCTCTCGACAATCTTCTCGTTAATGAGCACAGGCTCCGATATTTCAAAGCCCTGGAAGAGAGGTGCAAAGATAAAGGCAACGAGAAGCAGGATCGGATAGAAAACAATTCCGAATGCTGAAGCGATCTTGGAAGAATTATAGAGGTGGGTAAAGGTGATGACCTCTTTAAAAGTTCTTCGGGAAATGAGGGCCGGAAGGTCAAAGATGAGAAAAGGCCAGGTCAGAAATCCCACCAGAACTCTTAATACTCCGCCGATGCGTGCCCAGATTTTATTCATGCCGCCTCTGATACCGAACATGAACTGAGAAAAACTTATCCCTAGAATAAATGTGGAAATCAGACGAACAAAGGCATACATCACCACCAAAGGGTAGATCTCAAGATAGCTATTGAGGAAGTCGAAAACTTCCACAACCGTTTCTACAGGCAATTGAAAGTCTCTTTTTAAGAGCTCACCCACCTCTTCCATTGGAATAGGGAGGAACTCAGAAAGAAAGCGAGGAATGATATCCAGGATGGCTTTAAAGTCATCGAAAGGCAGAAGAAGAATCAGAAGAATATAGGCGAGAAAGAAATCACCCAAAAGAGCCAGGACTCGTAGAAAAGCGTTGGCGGATCGATAGGTCGTAAATGAAAACTGCTTCTTCTTTCCTTTCGCTCTCTTTTTCATATCAGGCTTTCGACCAGATGAAAGAGGTGTCGGTGTCGCTTTAGGTACCGGAGGGGGAGCAATGATAGTGGTGGATGTTTTTGGAAATGGACTCTCAGGAATATCGCTCTCATCAAGAATTTTTGAACCCGCCTGAATTTTCAGATCGAGATCTCCAAGCTTAATGGAGTCTCCTGTCTCTACGATGATGAATTTTCCCACCGGGATCTTTCTTCCATTGATGAAGGTTCCCCGCTGGCTTCCATGATCAATGACAGAAACCACATCGTCCTGAAGAGTAAAGCTTGCGTGACGAGGAGAAATGGAAGGATCGTTAATGACGATGTCCCCGACCTCACGACCGATCACAAGCTTGTGCTTGAGTTCATATTCTGGGGAGCCCTCGAGATTTTGCAAAATGATGTCAAAGCGTTTAACTCGCCTTCCCTGAGCGGAGGGCGAACCGGAATTGCCATCTTCTTGAGGCAGAGACTTCTTCCGGAATAAGTTTTTCAGCATTTTCCTTCCCTGATGGCAAAACTATTGAAATTACTCCATTAATTTTCCTTTTTTTTACTCAGAATGCCAAGAAAATCGCCTTTTTAACTCTCCTGTTAGGGCAGGTGAATGATCCGATTTATCATGAATAGGAGACTCGTTTGGTCCCCTTAAGGGAAAGATCTAAGTTTTCCCAGGGAAATGACCGAAAAACAAGAAGATAGGTTTCCATAAGGGTTTGTATGAAACGTCTAAAATTACCACCACTCTTCGCGCTCATCATTTCTTTGCAGATGATCTTCTCTCCATTCGCTGGTGCTCAGAGTGCTTTAGAAATAATGAACATGGCCGGATCGGCAGTGGGCATGATGATGGGTGGTCAACAAGGCCCGAGTCCACAGACACAAGCGCAGCTTGCGATTCTCCGTCAGCAGGCCCGTCCCGTGCCGGATAAATATTTTAACCAGCAAACCCTCTCCCGGATCCCGGGTCTTCCTCAGTATCTTGCAAAGAATGGAATTCCCCTCTCCGTGCTCGAGTGTCCTCAACTACCGGCAAAACCCGCAAAGGTTAGAGCATCAGTTTGTACGGAGGGCTTAAGCGGAGACGCGAACAATCCGATGGCCCTTCAGAGCCAGATGTTTGAAGCGGATGCTTACAAGCAAGCCTACACCTTCCTCGAAGAGGAATATGATTCATTTCTTACCACTGCCACGAGTGCGACAAAAAAGCAGGGTGTGGGATGTATGGAAGAAGCTCGCCAGCACCTCAGCGGCTTTTTCCAGTACCGCATGAACGAACTCGACTCTTTAGTAAATAAGCTTGAGGCCATCAACAAACAGTTTGAAGAGGCTTCTAAAGCTGACCTCAATGCCATTGAAGAAATCACTGCCCTTCTCGAAGGTGGAAACAGTGATCTCTACAACGAAGTAAAGTCGCGCTCAAATAATCCTGAACTCTTCGACTTCTCTAAGCGCTTCCAGGACCCTGCCTGTTCGGCGGTCTTCACCGCTGAACGATTCAATGACACGGGCCTTGATCGCGGATTCAACGGAATTAACAGACTCTTAAAGCAAACCTACGAGCAGCCTGCTCAGGGTGCTCAGTACTCGGCTCAGTCGTTCCCGCAGGCCTCAACTGTGGTTAAGCAGAAGATCAAGAAGCTTGCTATTGATCTTGAAGCTCAGTCACGACTTGGCTGGAGAGACCTTGTCTCCGGAAAAAGAGACCTAAGCTCTTTTACAAAAGCAACCGGCACAGACTTTAATCCTGCGCCGTCTATCTTTGCAGATCTTCAGACTAATTTTTCTACAAAGCTTGATCAGCTCCAGTCGCGCACCGTAAACGTGATCCGCGAATTCTCTGCAGCGGGAATCAATACCCAGGATGCAGTTACCCAGATCGCCGAGCGCAACCCAGAGACTTTCAAAAGCCAGATGGCCAATCTGAAAATCAAAGTGACAAACAAATGTATCAATGACCAGATGGCCAGCGTGGACACGATCCTCTCTCGCCTGGAAGACCGTGAAGGATCATCCAAATTCGCTCAGAAAAACAGTCCGAACATTCTGAAGGCACGAATCAAAGCGATCCTGGAGAACGACAGTATTTCCGCCGACCAGAAGATCGCCCAGATCGAAGCTTCTGAAAGACAATTCTCTCGTTATTTTTTACAGATGGATCGTCCGATCGATGATTTCTCCACTGGTAACGCCAAACCTGTGGCAACAAGAGTCGACAGTGTCTCTGGTTACCTCACCGTTTTAAAGAATAACTGTAATTACAACTCAAAGAATGTGCGCCTCGAAAACAAGAGTGCGGAGCAGGCCCTGGGTGAGCTCAACTCAATCAATCAAGAGTACCAGTCCCTCGCCTCCAATCTCGGAACGGACCTTCGTCGCAACATCGAGTCCAAGATGCTCGATTGCTCTGATAACACAGCTGGAAACACCACCGGAAGCTGTAGCCCTGGTGTCTTTAACGAGCGATCCAATAATTTCTGTGCCCGCGTGGCCGATGTCTGTGCTGGCAAGATGCGCGCCTGTACTGAGCAGACAAAGCAGTTCGTCGCTGCTCAGAAAGTTCAGCGTGATGCTCGTAAGAAGAGCTACAACACTCAGATGCAGATGAATAAACAAAAAGTCATCGCTCTCTTTGATACCACGATGGCCCAGTATAAGCTTGAAGCAGATGCCATGAACGCTCAGTTCGGAATTGGCTTTACACCTCCGACAGGTATCCTTCGAGAAGTTCCAGAAGGAAGCCGCTACCTTGGTAAAATCGCCCAGGCCACTCAAGGCTCAGATGATGGCACCCTCCTCCTCGAAGATCCGAAGCAATTTGTGAAAATGTTCACGGCCAACGTTGATAAACTCAAAGCGAGTGTGAAAGCTCAGCAGGATGCTATCCTCGGCGGCAACGGCGGCATCATCGGCAAACACATCGAAACCGCAAAAGCGAACATGCAGAACGCCAAGCGCGAGATGGCCAGCATGGCCCGGGATTGTGACCGTAAGATGGCCGAAGCCCGTCGCCAGTACGAAGAGAATCAGCGTCGGATGGCGGAAGAGCAGAATAGACGAAACGAAGAACTTGGAGAACAACGTGGCCAAGTCTGTGCGCTCTACACTCGCGCTCAATCAGATGCTAACGGCGCTTGCTCTGCTGAGATTGATAACACTGTCGCGGGGTCGGCAGCAGTTTCAGGAATCTATGGACAGTTCAGAAACTGGTGTGCCGAGACTGGCTTTAATAATCAAGCAGGTTCCGAAGGGTCGGATGCAATGCAGGTTGCTGAGATTTGTTTACAATTTGCCGGTGGCTCTACTACTAGGCCAGGTTCTAATGCCACAAGAGAGCAAAGATTAAAGTTTATGTGCGCTGATAAAGATAATGATTTTCAGGTTCGTTGTGCATATAGACCAACACCGGTTGCCGAAGGTTCGACAGC
>CAZPFM010000177.1:0-5944 GCA_964585845.1 uncultured Bacteriovorax sp. | reverse complement strand
ATAAAGTTTGATGTATTCTTTATACTGAGCGTTCGATTTTACCAGGCGATCCATCTTTCCAAGAAGCCGGTAGTAGACATTCCAGAGATCAGGGAAGGCCTTAAGATAGGCGTCCATCTTCTTGGTGACTTCAAACTGCTGCTGAAAGGTATAACCTTTCCGATTAATCTGCTTATCATAATTCTTAAGAAGCTCCTGCAGAAGACCTGCATCAGGCTTCTGACCGTAGAAATTTGTCCCGGAAAGCTTCTTCATTTTCTCTGTTTCCACATTCTTCTTAAAATAACCCTGCTCAAGACGGATGAAGTCTTCCAGAAGGAGAAGAGAAATTTCAAGTTTAGACAGATCCAGCGTCCGGATAAAGGGGACAGAAAGAAGAAGAATAAACTCATTTTCTTCTGAAGGAAGAGCGGAACGGACGAGTGTGGGCGTGTTCAGAAGAAGGATCTTGAATTTTTTTTGAAAGAAGCCGAGCTTCTCCAGAGTCGAAGCAAAGGACTTTTCAATTCCGTATTCAGGCTTTTGAAAATCCCATCCGAGGATCTGAGCGTTTTTCACCAGCCAGTACTCTGAGGCAAATTTCCAGAGTTCAGGCTCAGAGGGATACTCATATCTTCCCTTCTCCACCACGAGCTGCTCTTTTTTCAGGACCTTTACTTCCTTGGCTTTTTTGCGTGCGGCTTCAGAAAGGCCGTCTTGCTTTAGAACCTGCTGGATATTTTTAAAGTTAATGACTTCGAGCTCTTTTTCTTCCTGAAGCTTTGGCGCTTGAGCTGCCGCCACTCCGCAGAGAAGAAAGCTAGCGAGCCCGAGTTTCGCCCATGACATAGTGATCATAGAGCCTCCCCCAGTAATAGAGTTCAGAGAGATCCAGGTTTACTGAATCAAAAAACTTCGGGTACTTCCCTTGCGGACATTCCGGTCGCTTCTGGGCCAGGTAATGTTTTTGCACAAATCCCTTGTGACCACCGACTTCTACGTACGCCCATTCATCCGGAACCGAGACCTTGGAAGACTCGATCACCTTCAGAGGATGAGAGCATTGGATGGTTGTAAGTGAGGGAGTCGTTCGTCCTGCTGACTGATGGACATGACCGAAGACCGGAGTGAAATATTGAACACCCACCACCCGCTCATCGGTAGAGCTGGAATCGGCGAAAACAAAGAGAGAAAGAAAAAGGATGAGGTACTGCATCGTCACACCTTCCACCGGAACTGAATGGTTTCCCATTCATGGCACTGAGGACAGCGCCAGAAGATTTCATCGGAATTGTATCCGCACTGGGAGCAGTAGTGGCGCGAAAGTGAGCTATGAAGATTATTTAAAAGTGTCTTCGTTTGAGCGAGGGCTTCTTCGACCTTCCCCACTTCGATCAGGATCTTAATGTATTCGACTTTTAAGACATCACTCTGACCGTGGTTTTTCATCCAGTCATTTAAAAGATCAAAAGCGTCCTCGGAAAGATTGAGATCTTTTAAGAGACGAATTTTTGAAAGGACAACAGAGGGAGAACTCATGAGATCTGCATCCGCTAAGCCGAGGAAATACTCTTTTAATTGCTTGAGGCGCTCAAGATATTCATTGGCCTTTTCCGAGCGGCGGTCAAAGTACTCGATGGAAACAAAGATGAAGGTCGCATACATCGGATGCTCTTTTAAAAGCTCAAGCAGTATACTCTTCGCGTTTTCCATCTGCCCAAGGACAAGATAGAGGCGCAAGCGAAGAATTTTCGCTGAAACCGATGGGGCAAATCGAAAAGCGTCTTCAAGTTCTTCAGCGCAGGCCTTATACTGACCCTTTTCAAACAGGGCCTTGGCTTTTTGAACGAGGATGTGAGAGATCGTCTCCGACTGATTGGTATGACCCACTTTCGAGAGCATAATCCGGTAATTGTAGGCCTGGTCCCAGTCTTCGATATCTTCGTAGATCCGGCAAAGGGCCTGGATCACATCCTGCTGATCCCGGTTGATTTTAAGAACGTCTTTGTAAGTTTCAATGGCCTTGTCGATGAAGCCACCCTTATCAAAATCCAGGGCGAGTTCCTTAATGGCCGCCAGGCGCGTGGACTCGGAGATGCTCTCTCTGGCAATCAGAGAGCGGTGAATAGAGATAGCTTTTTCAATCTCACCGTTTGAGCGAAAAAGACCCCCCAAGGCAAAATAGGTATCAATCGTTTCCCGGTTAATATCCACAGCATTCAGGAATTCCTTAATCGCAAGATCCTTATTCCCTTCGATGAGGTACTGAGTCGCATTTAAAAAGATCTTGGACTGGGCTTCAAAGATGGAATTCCGGTAACGCTTAGAGAGCTTCACCGCCTTGTCTCGCTCGAGGACATAGTGATAGATCAGTACCAGTGTGATACCGACAGCAAGAACCATAAGTGCATGATCTTTTCCCCAATCGAGGAAAACCGTGAAATCCATCGAGCTCCTAAGGATTATAGAGATAGGCCGGTGCACTCTTCGTGCCCGCGGCCTTTTCTTTAATGAAAGTCAGAGCCTCTTCAGACTCCTGAAGGAGTTCGGAAAATGAAAACTTCTTCCGGGCAGGTTTCAAAAACCGTAGGGCAAACTTTCCTTCAAGCTTCATTTCTTCATGGATCTTTCGACCTGCCTGCCAGAGACCTGCGATATCATCCACAAGTCCCATTTCCTTGGCCTCCATGCCATGAAAGATCTGACCTTGGGCGAGTTCGTTGATATCGACCTTGAGTCGATCTTTCCGAACAGCTGTGATGTCGTCCTTAAACTGTTGGTGAGTTCCCGCCAGAAGTTTCTCTAAGAAATCTCTCTCTTCGGGAGACATGGGCCGAGCGGGATTACCGATATCTTTGTAACGACCGGCCTTGATTGTTTCCTGCTTATACTTTGCCCAGGCAAAAAGTTCGGAGAGATCACTCATCTGCATGATGACGCCAATTGAGCCGGTCAGAGTTCCACCGCTGGCGTAGATTTTTCTCGTTGCCGCTCCGATGTAATAACCACCGGAAGCCGCTACAGAACCAAAGCTAGAGTAGATGGGCTTTTTTGCATCAATGCGCCGAACTTCTTCGTAGATCTCCTGAGTCGGGGCCACCGCCCCTCCGGGAGAATCGATCCGCAGGATGATCGCTTTAATAGACTTCTCATCTTCAGCCGCTAAAAGCATCTCGACGATCTTTTTCGACTCTTTGATCTCCCCTTCAATGGGAATCACAGCGATGGCCGCATTCTTCGAAGCATCAATGAGTGACTCCCCCATGGAGCTTGATTCACGCAACTGTGTGATGGTGTAGAAAGCAAAAAGAATGAAGATGAAAAACAGAACCGAAACCAGGATAAAAATCCCGACGATTCCTTTTGAACGTTCACGACTCAAGGGAACTCCTTCCATTAGAATTCAATGCCTTAAAGTATAGATAAATTTAAAGGAAAAAGAAACGAAAGGCAGGATTCGCCCGTTTATCGGCCTCTGCAGGCCTCGGCACGCTCATCGATCTGGCGTCTCAGATAATAAGGAACTCCCATTTCGGCAATCCGCTTAATCCGATTATATTCCTTCGTATAGGAGTCTGAAATAGTCTTGCTCTCTATCACCATCAGGGTTTCATCGTTGGTGGCATTGGCAGCTGCCGACCAATTCTGTGAGCCCATGATGACGGCCGACGAATCCACGACAGCGAATTTGTGATGAAGAATGTCCCCATTCTGCCCACCCCAGTGTCCGGCCTCAGTGACTGGCTTTCTCCAAGGATTATTATTGGCCTGACGTCGGCAATTGCTCGCAAAGATCTCAAGCCCCATCATGTCCAGGAGCTCGGAGTATTCTCTGAAGGCAAATTTGGACTCGATGATAAAGCCCATGTTCACACCACGGTTGCTTCTTTCCTCGAGGATATTAGAGATCTGCTGTTCAGAAAAAACAAAGAGTGCGCCTTTAACTGAGCTTCGCGCTCTTTCAATCGTCTTTCCAATAAGACCATTCACAGAATTGGCCCATCCCATACGGGAGGAAGTCGGAGAGAACTGGACAGTGATTTTCTGGCCACGGACAGAAACTGTGCGCGGTCCCCGGTAGGTCTTACTCTGACCAAAGTTACCGTAATTCCCATTCCCCCACATCTGGGTGAATTCTTCTGAGAAAATATCACCAAGTTCCCGGGACTTCACAACCACCAGAGAGTTTGGATTTCCTCGGGAAGAACGAACGAGCATGTCCCCATGAACACAGCTCATCGTGAAGTTGGCACTTGAAACAAGGACTGTTGAATCATCAATGACCACAAACTTATGGTGCATCAGACCGGAGCCGATTTTCTTGTGATCAAAAGAATCGTCGATGACCTTGATCCCGCTGCGCTTAAGCATGTAGATGGCGTCTCTTTTTTCCTGTTCTGATTTTTCAATACGACCGTTTCGATTGAGATCCACGAACGCCCGAAGATCCCGCAAGCGGTTGGCATCATGATCATTATCACCATCAGTTCCACGAGAGCCGCGTGAACTAGAAAGATCAAAATTATAGGAGTTCTCCAGGATGACCCGGACATCGATCCCCGCACGGTGCTTAGCAATCAGGGCTTCCGCAATCTTAGGAAGACGAAATTCCTGAACGGCCACGAAGACAGAACGACGGGCCTGATTGATTTCGTTCACGATCACGGATTCGAGGTTATCTCCTGGTCGGGAGATGCCACGGTAAGGATCGGTGTAAGAGCTACTTTGGTTGTGATTAAAATAGGATCGAACAGAAGCTGAACTCGTGTTGAGAGCTGTCAGTGAAAAGAGAATCAGTGCCCAAGATCTCAATATCATTCGTTTATCCTATAAGCCTGGCCAATAATTGAGTTAAACTCTCCTAATATTTCCCACCTATGTCATCCAAAAAGTCCTTACTTTGCAAAAACTAAACGATTTTGATGTAGAGCGTCTTAATAATATGGGAAGACCCTATAGAATATTCATAGTTCGCCGAAGAGAGGGACAGGAAGACCCCTCCACTCAAAAGGATTTTTTTATGGGTAAGAACTTCATTTATCTCGGCATCCTCATCTGGGCCGCCAATTCCATGGCAGATTCCAAGTTTGTGGTAAAGCAACCACACATGGATCACGAAGCCTACAAGGTTGAAAAACCGGTGATGGAAAAGGAAGGCCGAAAGATTGCGGGCCAGAAAAAGAAAAAACAGGAATGGAAAGAGGAAGACTCTAAGAGCGAGACTGATTCTGAAGTACGCTACTGGCAATACCAGGAATAGTTACTTTCTGATCCTTGTCCCAGAGATTCACTTTTTCAAACTCACTCTTTAGCTGTCCGCACGCCGCGAGGATATCAGATCCTTTGGTAGTGCGGATGGTGCACGTAAAGCCCCGCTTAATCATCTGATCCAAAAACCACATGATCCGCTGTTCACTTGGGCGCTTATACTTTGAGCCTGGAAATTCATTAAATGGAATCAGATTGATCTTACTCTCTTTAGAGTTCAAAAGATCAGCGAGGGCCTCAGCGTCTTCGAGCTGATCATTGAGACCATCTATTAAGAGATACTCGTAAGTGATCCGTCTATGGGCCTTAAGAGGAATCTTCTTGATCGCTGTGAAGAGTCGCTCAAGATCGTAGACTTTATTAATAGGCATGAGTTCAGTACGAACATCATTCCGGGCAGAGTGCAATGAGAGAGCGATATTTACCGGGGGAAAGTCCACCGCCATCTTTTCAATCGCGGGAACAAGACCGGAAGTGGAAAGAGTGATCCGGCGCTGACCGAGACCAAGTCCTCTTTCATGCAAAAAGATCTGTGTCGCCTTCTTCATGTTTTCAAAATTGTGGAGAGGCTCACCCTGACCCATGTAGACGATGTTGGTGAGTTTTTCACCCTTAGCGTTCTCATCGAGCCAGCGCTGAACAGTGACATACTGCCCGACCACTTCACCGGGCTTCAGGTGACGTTTTAATCCCTGAG
>CAZPFM010000176.1:0-5947 GCA_964585845.1 uncultured Bacteriovorax sp. | reverse complement strand
GTGCACGCGACCATGGTCTACGGATCGATATTGAAAATCTTTGGTAAACTCAGTCCGGTCAAATTCTTTAAGCAATTTGGTGAGGTCGTGGTTTTTGCTTTTTCTACCGCGAGCTCAAACGCCACTATTCCGGTCAATATTGAGGTCGCTGAAAAAAAACTTGGAGTTTCTAATTCCATTGCCTCTTTTACCATCCCACTCGGTGCAACCATTAATATGGATGGAACGGCCATCATGCAGGGTGTGGCCACTGTCTTTGTGGCCCAGGTCTATGGCATTGATCTCGGACTTTCTGACTACCTCATGGTGATCCTCACAGCGACCCTCGCCTCCATCGGCACCGCCGGTGTACCGGGAGTGGGACTTGTCATGCTGGCCATGGTCTTTAATCAGGTTGGTCTTCCGGTTGAGGGAATCGGTCTCATCATTGGTGTCGACCGACTCCTCGATATGGTAAGAACTGCGGTGAATGTAACCGGAGATGCAGTGGTGAGTTGTGTAGTCGCCCGAAGCGAAAACCAGCTCGATGAAACAGTCTTTTATTCTTAGATAAAAAAGGGGACCATCGGTCCCCTTTTTTTATGACTTTCCCTTCTTTTTTGGTCGATACATCCTGTGAAGCTTTTTCTTTCTCTTTTTTAAATCCTCTTCCCGGTACTGGTCCAGAAAATCATACTGCTCGGAAGGTGAGAGAAGAAAGCCCGTTTCCTTGAGAGAAAGATCATGGGCCCTGCCAAGCTCTTTTTGCAGAAGTTCACCAATTGATTCAAGAACACCGAAGTATCCAATGAGTTTACGGCTCATATTGATGGGGAGTTTATCCTTAAAATATTTCTTTAAGAACGGAACCCGGCGAAGAGGCCAGGCCACATTCCTGTAAATAAAAGATTTGCGGCTCGATGCCTGGACCATCTGGTAGTCTAGTTCATCATTCCAGCGGAACATTCCGTGAATGATGGCATCTTTCTCGAGGATATTCTGGATCTTGGCCGGATCTCTCCACTCAGCGATGACGCTGAAGCGGGGATCCACCTCGATGTCGGCCGGGATAAAGCTCTCCTCCACAGTGATCTCAAGATTTTTCACAAACTCAGGCTTTCTCGTCATGAGGTGACTTCTATAGAGGGGGATCTTCACGCTGCCATTGGAGGACTTTTCAAAGGCGTGACTCACGACCTCGGAGCAAAATAGTTTTTCAGAGTTATCCTGATCGAAACCAAAGTCGTAAAGAATATTTCCGGTCGAGTCTGAAGCCTTGCGGACTTTTTCGAAAATAAATTTTGCCGCTTCTTGAGCAATCTTTTCATCTTCAAACCGATAGATCATGGTCCGGAAGTTTTTATCATCGATATGATCCTGAAGCGGTCTTACAAATGAGCCCACTTCGATATGGGCCTCAACAGTCCAGAGCTCACCCTTTTCATCCCGGTGAACAATAGAGATGTGGGAGAACTGAGTATCAAACTCACCAAGAGAAGCGATGGCGGCAGAGGTGAAGGCATTTCCGCGGGTGAGAATGACATCCCCGCTCTTAAGATCATCTTTGAGATTAAACTTCGAGAATCGAGGATTGCGCTTCACCTGAAGATTACCTTCGCTAAAAGCGGAATCAGGAAAGCTCTCACCTTCCGCTTTTCTCAGGTAGTTCTGGTGATGAAGGGTGTCTTCCGCAAATCTCACCGCCCTAAGCGCTCCTCTGGCAGCGACGGAACAATCCTTTTGAAGAAGATGGGTGCGATGAAACTGCTGCAGCTTTTCATGGACTCCAATCTTAAAATTCCAAAGTTCACTGAGAATCTGATCCGACGACCTCTTCTTCATTTCAAGCTTGTAGTCTTCGGCTTCGTAGGAATTGATGAGCTTTCCAATAGCCTTCATCTGCGCAGGGCAGTTCTCAACTTTTAATTGTTGCAAACTCTCTTTCAGGGACTCATCCAAATCACCGGCATGTAGATATTGAGAGGAGAGCCCCACCATGAGGGCCAGGATCGACAGACCAGATTTCATCTTTGCTCCTTGGAGTTTTAGAGCGTATCGGTCAGGTATGCGGTTGGCTAAAGCGCTGCTTAAATAAACTCAGAGATTTCATGCTCTTAGAGAATTATTAAGAGATATTTGGATGAACTTTAGTTAACGCTTCAGGGGAATTTCTGTTTATTTAACCTGGAGGTATCTATGCGTCTTACATCGATTCTTTTCATTCTTGGTCTTTTCTCAGTTTCATCCTGTGGACCTGAGGCCGTGGCCAAGCGACGGGCAGGCCTTGCTCCCTACACCTCCAAAGCCCCGGGAAGCTTCGATCTCGAGCGCCAGGTGCGAGAGGCCCAGGAAGAAGATCTTTCAAATTATAGATAGTTAAGAAGTTATATTTTTTTAGAAGAAAGGTCGAAGAAGCCTTTCATGAAAGCAAACCAATACCAGGATAGGAATTGGCAGGAGAATGTTCTCACTCTCCCGGCAGGTAGGCCAAATCCACTCATTCAATTTAAACCTGTCTATTTCGAGGGTAACCTCTATCACCCCAATTTTGACGATCGCACGAGCCTTCTGATCTTCGGAAGAAGAATGCCCAAGAAGGTATCTTTCATCCGAGCATATAGCGGCTGGCGGGCCGGAGGTGCCAGAGACTTAAATGATCTTGGAGAAGGCAGGGCCTTTTTGAGATGGCTTCAGCGTCATGAGCTCTCTGTTGAATGGAAAAAGGATGACTTCCTCATTCACCCACTCTTTTCAGGTAAATTAGCTCCCAATCATGACCCTCAGGATGAGTTTGCCAAGGGATTAAGCTTTGCCTTAAGGCCCGTACAAGTGCAGAAAAGGAAAGTGAAACTCTATCTTCAGGATCAAGATGTCCTCTCACTTCTAAGAATCAAGACCGGGGAAGAAAAAGATTTCCTCTCTCTTGTTGAGGACTATGTGGAAATGCGCTTTGACTGGGATACCACAAGATCACCGGCCCCCGGTTTTCTGGAATGGGTAAGAAACAAGGGAAAGAGACCCATCTTCTATCCTGGACAGATGGGCTGCAGACCACTTATCGACTATGTCCGCTAAATTTTAGAATCCGTAAAGCCATCCTCGCGAGATCTCAGATACTTATGAGTGTGTAAGTTTTCTTTTCTCCTACCCAACAGGGGTAATAAAAAGTAATAAGAAGGCGTTAAACACTCAAACAAGGGATAGCTATGAAAACATTCATTTGCTCATTACTTCTACTCGCCTCTACTTCAGCTTTTTCTGGTGAGATTATCAAGATCATCGATGGCTCCAGTGCTACTTGCAATAATCTGGTGGACTACATCCAGCTTCAGACCACAGGGGCTTACCGGCCTCTGTCCTATGAACGGGTTGACGGAAAATCGATCCTGACACTTGAATTTCTCCGTTGCGTGAAAACGGAGGACGGCTTCAAATTCAAAAGAACCTCTTCCCTTGAAGGTTCTTATACAACCACTATCCGTATCCGACCTGAGAACACAGAAAGAGAAGTCATCATTGAAAGAAAAGAGCCATCTGTGGTGGCCTACAATGGTCGAGGACGCGTACTGGCCCAGTCAGCGGCCCTTCGTAGCCGGGGCGGCGTTTTCGTGGCCGATCTGAGCTTTGATGAAAATGAACTCGAATCCACTTTCACTGGACTTCGCTTTGATTTCGCTCTCTACACGAAAGTCGTGATCAAGGACAAAAAGACCGGAGAGGTCATCGACTCCGGGAAGAAATTCTCCGGTGCTTATGCTTTAATCGTTAGATAGTTAATTCCCTAAGGCAGGTCTAAAGACCTGCCTTGTTTCTCTTTCACTTTCCTCTCTGCTCATCCTTGCGCTCATATCGTTAACTTTCCGGAAACTCACATCAGCTAGGTTTAATCCCTGGACACCATTAGAATTGTCTTAATGCAGATCAAGGTGAGACATTCAGTCAATGGGAAGATCTTCTGGGCCCTCTGCCTTATCCCTTCCCTTCTGCTCACGTTCCAACTCTTCCTTCTGGGAGTTCAGAACTTTTCTATAGAGAGCTACTTCATCATCTTCCCGGTCCTCCTCCTTCTTTTTTTGATGAGCTATCTTTTATTGCTCCTCTTTAGAACGAGTGCACCCATCACAATCGATGGAGAAAATCTCTCCATCGCTGAGACCTTCTCCCTTCAGAGAAGGAGCTTTCTTGTTTCTGAAATATCCAGTGTGTCGGTTGAGATAGGTTTCATCGGAGCTCGGGTAAAGCTTCAGGATGAAAATGGAATTTTCTATACGATTGACTGCCTCAACGCTGAGGACGTTTTAGCTCTAAGGAATTTATCGTCGCTTCACATACTTTGAGCATTCTGGAGTTGGTTTCTCCATTTGAAGGCATTTAACCTTTTCATTATATTCAGCAATCTGTTCCTGAACAGCACGCTTCTCTTCTAGCATCTCTACGGTTGTTTCTGTTAAGACTTCAGTGGACTTAGCGAGCTGTTGAAACTGCTTCGCTTTAGCGCGGTTAAGAGCGGTCTCTTTTTTCTGCCGGTCTATCTCTTGGCGGATCTCAACGAGTTCCTGATCTTTAGGTGCTTCTTCTTTCACATAACCATCAACATTAATGGGTTCAGAATTGAGAATCCGGATGTCCTCGTTGGCAGGTGCCGCAACCGCCACCTCGGCGTCTATTTCGGCCTCAATTTGTGCAAGATCATCCATCTCGGCGAAAGCTGAGGAACTCATCATCAAAGAGAGAAACAAGACCCATTTCATAAAGACCTCCGAAACAGGGGCCAATTTAATTCATCTGAAACGATGGGTGAAGTTCTGAGGTAATATTTACAAAGGTGACAACTTACTGAAAACCTGTCACGATTATTTCATGAACCAGGAATCAAAAGAATCTAAGCTTGAAAAGGTGAGCCTTCTCATCGTCCGAGAATACCTGAAGAACCCTCAGAAAAAGCTCAATATTCAACAGATCGCCACCGAGGCCAATGTTTCAAGACCCTGGATCTACAAATATTTTGGTTCGACTCAAAAACAGATCATTCTCACCACCATTGATGGGATGGCCTCTCAGCTCACAGAAACGAGAATGCCGGAAAAAATTCCAAAGTCCGGAAAGGATTGGGCAAAGCATTTTCTAAAAGGGATGAATAATTCCCTCCTCGAGGTCGAAACATACCCAGATCTCTTCCGTTTTTATATGCTCACAAAACTCTTCTCCAGCGAGTTCTCCGAGCGCTTTAAGTACCACGAAGAACTCTACCTCGAGAACCGTGCCATCCCCTTAATCCGCGAAGCTTTTGGCTTTTCTCCATCAGAGGCCCGCACCATGGCAGAGATGATTCACTCTCTTCGGATTGGAATTTCATTGAAGTGGCTTTTAGAAGAAAATAAGACTCCCGGGAACCGGGCCAAGATCATTCAAACCATCAAAATGCGGGTCTTTGATCAGTTTGTAGACTATCACTAGAACTGAAGACGGTATCGTACTCTCACTCCGCGCTTCCAGGGCTTCACACGAAATTCTTCCCGTGATTCCTCAGTTGTTTCATAGGGCAAGAGAGGACGCAAACGATAGGCCTCTTCCTCTTCGTTGCACTCCGGATGGGGTTCCAGTGAAGGGGTCGCCAGAAAGACTTCGGTAACCTGATCCCGGATGATCCCCATGCCGATATCCGCACACTGATGCATCCTGGCCGGTGAAACGATCCCTCCACAGCTCCAGCCCACTTCAATTGTCCCGCCAGTAGAGCAAATTTCATGATCCAGGTATCTTTGAGAGAGGTCGGCACCGATCAGCGTTTTACAGGCCCCCATTGATTCCACTGTCTGTGGTGCAATGAGATTTTGGCCATAATTGTATCTGCACTCGCATTGGGCGAGTGAGTAAGATGACCAGAGAAAGAAAATGGTAATAAACCAGAAGCGCATACCGTCTTTTCGGCTCAGATAAAAAATAAATTAAGTTTGCTTTCGCGAGC
>CAZPFM010000175.1:0-5947 GCA_964585845.1 uncultured Bacteriovorax sp. | reverse complement strand
CTGATTCTAAGACTGAAGCACGGAACGAGACTAATGATCTCTTCATTCCAACGGGGCCACGTCTCGGTGACGTTGTCATCGAAGCTGAGGGAATTGCGAAAGGCTTCGGGGATAAACTTCTTTATGAGAATGTTTCTTTCAAACTTCCTCCCGGAGGAATCGTCGGAATCATCGGTCCAAACGGTGCCGGTAAAACAACACTCTTCAAGATGATCACAAAGCAAATCGAACCGGATGCGGGAACGTTTAAAGTTGGCTCTACGGTGAAACTTTCCTACATCGATCAGTCCCGTGAGATGGATGGAGATAAAACAATTCTTCAAGAGATCACTGACGGTCTGGATCTTTTGAAACTAGGGAACAAGGAAATCAACTCCCGCGCCTACGTATCAAAATTTAACTTCTCCGGGGAAGATCAATCGAAGCGTATTAAGGAACTCTCTGGCGGAGAGAAAAACCGTGTTCATTTAGCCAAGATGTTAAAGGAAGAGGGTAACGTCCTTCTTCTGGATGAACCGACCAATGATTTGGATGTGAACACACTCCAGGCCCTCGAGCGTGCCCTGTTAGATTTTGCTGGTTGTGCGGTGGTGATTTCCCACGATCGTTACTTCCTGGACAGAATTTGTACCCACATCATGGCCTTTGAAGGGGATTCAAAAGTGACCTGGTTTGAAGGAAACTTCGAAGATTATCACGAAGACCTTCGCCGCCGGATTGGGGATAAGGCCGATGTGCCGAGCCGGGTAACGTATAAGAAGCTTAAGCGGGATTAATTTTGAGAATTTTACTTTTGATTATGGCCGCATCTCTCATGGGATGCGGTCACAGTAAAGATCAGAGCTCTTCAAGCCCAAATAGCGCAGAAGAAATTAATAAGGTCGAGCAGCCAAAGTATATCAAAAGTAAGCTATCGAAAGCTCTCCCTCAGTTCCGTGCCTGTCTTGAGGATTTAAATTCCACTAAAACTTGCGTGATCAAGTTTCAGATCGTTCACACTAAGACTCGTTTCATCGAGATTGCTGGAAATGACATGAACTCCGAGGAGAAAGACTGTTTTAAGAATGTTGTTCAAAAACTCGAATTTCCCTTAGCTCTTGATACCAATGTTCAGCAGCCTTTAAGTTTTAGTCCCTCAGCGTCTCAATAGAACTCACAATTTAATTAAAAAGAGAGTTTAACGATGCATTCTGAGACAAGCTTTCAAAAAAGGGACTGCCTTTTTCTGATCCAAGAACTTTAATGATCTCCTTGATCCTCTTATCCTCCATAAAAACAACATACTCAAGGTTCCGACACAAGAGTTCCATGACTTTTTCATAGGCAAGCTCTCCTGAATACAGAGAGAAGAGCAAGGCAAACCGGTGAAGCGCATCGGCCGCGGAAGAGGCATGAATCGTTCCCATAAGTCCTCGGTGACCTGTATTCATGGCCATAAGAAAAGGAATGACTTCATGGGAGCGCATTTCTCCTAAGAGTATTCGATCTGGTGAGAGACGAAGAGAATAAGAGAGATAGGCCTTAAGACTCGTCTTATCTGAGTTTCCCGAAAGAAAGCGCGTGGCTTCGGGGTGGGAGCAGAGAATTTCATAAGTATCTTCCAGAATGACGAGATGATCCTCCTTATCCATTTCACCGATGAGGCTAGAGAGGATGGAAGTCTTGCCGGATCCCGTGGCCCCTGCAATGAGAATATTGCCCTTGTTTTTCACCAGGCTTGCAAGCTCCTGGGTTTCGCCAAAACTTGAGAGTGGGTGAGGGGAGCTAGCGAGAGAGCGCATGACGAGCTTTGATGTTCCTAAAGGTGAGGTGGAGGCGTGGACGAGACTCAATCTGTAGCGTCGACCAAAGATCTCCCCGTAGAAGCTCACGAAGGGATTTTCCACATTCCAGTTCTGGTTGAATTTTATGGTGATGATCTCAAGCCAGAGCTGCCACTCATCATCGCTTAAAGGAACACTGAAGTACTCTTTATCGCCTTTTGCCTGAAGTCTCTGGCAATCCATTGGTGAATGGAAGAAAAGTTCAGTTCCTTCTTTTTCGACGACCTCTTTTAAAAAATTCCATTCGGTGAGTTTTCGAAAGAAAGCTTCAACCTCTGTGAGGTCAAGATCTATCGGAAGCTCCCGGTGAAAGTGCTCCCAGGAGGGGATGTAACCTTTGTTGAGGGATGAAGTGAAGATGCTTTTTGCCATCTCCATGAGCTCCTGGCCAGTGAGCTTGACTTCGTTGTCTTGGAAAAGACTAATCACTATTCCACCTCCTCAAGGACAACGTATCCATAAATATGTTTATAGGTCTTCTGATCCGATTTTGATTCGAAGAGATGTTTTAAGATCGGAATGTCGGAGAGAAGGGGAATGCCCTTGGTGCCCTTGGATACTGTTTGAAAACCAATCTGGAATATTTTCATGGGAACACCTGGTTCAAGGAGAACGGAAGAAATCTCCTTGGACCCTGAGATGGCCTGTTCTACTGGGCGGGAGAACTCAGTCTCGTATTCCAGCAGGAGCTTCCCGTAAGACTCGTTGATCTTGGTCTTAATCTTAAGCCCCGCAAACTGCCAGGTGATGGGAGCGATCACATTTCCCCCTTGAGTCGAGAGATTCTGATAGGGGATCTGAGATCCAATTTCGATCAACTGAGGAGTGTTGAGGTTCACGATCATCTCCGGCTCCGCAAGGCTTGAGAGATCCATCCGGGATTTCTGGAGAAAGACGGAGTTTTCATCAATCAGTTTTCTGATCCCGAAATCAAAGAGATCGGCGACTCTTGCCTGAAGCTTATCCATCCCAAGATGAATCTCCAGTCCATCCATGCGTTCGAGCTGGATGAGTTTAAGTTTTAAATTATAGTTTTTATGCTTAAGGCGGGAGTCCTGCTTGATGAAGGTCACCTGGTAAAAGGTGGCGATCTGCTTTAAAAACTCTTCGTTCCCCTGACCCTCGTAGAAACAGAGAATATCCATCCAATCCACCTGGCAGGAAACAGAAGAAAAGCCATTTGCGTAGAGGCGTTTATAGACCTGGCCAATGATATGGTTGCGGAGTTTTTTCTCAAGACTGATCCGGAAGAAAACCTGCTGCTGGAACTGACCCTTGATCTTCTGGAGATAGAGATAGTCCGAGAACTGGCTTACTTCTCCGGAGGCCGTCATGACGGGCCCCTTGATATCGATCTGGAGGTCGAGGTTTTTCAGCGCGTCCGCGAGCTGGAAGGTCTTCATGAATTTCTGCTTAGAAAGGACATAGAGGCTTAGAGTCTTCTTTCCACTCTTGGTCCAGACCATGAGGTCCGTGAAGCCCACTCGCTTGCCCTTCACCAACAATTTTCCGGATTTAGGGAGGAATTTGTAGGAGATGACCTCCGGATTCCCGACCGAAAAGTTCTTCAGTCCTTCAAAGGAGAGTTCCTTTTGTTCCCCCTTGGAGAGGATGATATCGGAGGGGGAGAGGTCCGTATTTGCCGCGGCGGGCAACACAAGGAAGATTTTGACAAAAAGAAGACCTGCCGTTAAATTGAGGAGCTTCAAATTAATCAAATTACTGATAAGACATCGGGAGAGTAATATGGCTTCTAGAACTGCAATCACTGAAACACGTCGTAAGAACAAGAAGAAAGCTTCTGGAGCTAAGAGAAAAGCTGCCAACAGAAATAAAGGCACAACTCCTAAGTTCGCTGTCCACGAAAAGTAATCCATAGGTTTTCTCCTTATTGGGCCCAGAAGACCTTCAACGATTCACTAATAAAGTTTTTATCAACGGAGACCACAATTAGGTCTCCGTTGTTTTTTAAGCATAGATCAAGCTTCCCTTTCTTCCTTAATCCCTCACAACTCATGACCCTTCGAAGATCGATCAGATCCTCAGGAATAGCGTACTGATCCTTAAAGATGTCTCTGACCACTTTTGCCTCATCCGGCATCCCCTCGTGATATACCCGAATAGGATTGGCATGGAGTTCGAAGCTCATAACGAGGATTAAAAAGCTAATAACGGATTTCATGTCTCACTCCAGTTCTTCGAACCTGAAAGGCGAGGTTCTTTAAAGGGGGAAGAATTTCCCAATCTGATTTCCTTAAGAGAAGGCTTGCCTCTTCTTCGCGCACTTCCACTGTGATTCTTCCGTCTTCTTGCAAAGAGCGAAAATTTCCTTCGATTTTTTCACCCAGAGAGTGGCTCACGATGTGAATCTTTTTTCCTGCAAAGAGGGGTGTGAGAACCCTGGCTTCAAGATGGATCGCTACGGTTCCCGGGATGACAGGTGCATCCTCTGTCTCACTAGAATCCCCTCCCACTAGAAGGAAGAAAAAAACATTGGAGAGAATAAGAGCAAGGCCAATTTTTATGAGTCGAGGCTTATCACTTGTAGCGAGCTTCAAGCTTTTGCCAATCTTTTCGAAATTCATCCAGATGCTCCTTAGTTTTTTTCTCATAGGTTTGATTGATCCAGAGTTGCCCTGCCAAGAGAAACGAACTCGTTAGTAGGGCGAAAAGAAGAGGGAGGAGAACTTCCCCCCTTTCTCCGAGGTAGTGACTTTGATCCGCGGATGGATTCTCTCGTAGGCTCTGGCATTGAAAGAGAGCTCTAAAAAATAGGGCTTCTCTATAAGGTAGTAGGTCCATTCTTTCTCCCGGAGCTTTGCCCGGTCATTAGCGTCCCGGACATAGTCCGTAAGATTCATCTCGAAAGGAGTTATAAGAAGTCTTGGGTCCAGAGGACAGTCTTTTGCCCGGAGATCCTTTAACTTTTTCAGATACGCAATGCGGGTGATGTTCTGAGCACTCATGAGGATTTTTTTTACTTTATCTGCCTGGGCCGCTCCACCCTGAAGTCCTGGGATAAAGGCCATGATGAGGCTAGCGCGTTTAGCGTTTTTTATTCCCCAGTTCGTTCTGCCCATAAAGGTGAGGTAGCGCTCCATCTCGCCTCTGGTCTCCTTGGCACAGAGAAAGAGCCTGGAGCGTTTCTGGAGAAGACTGAAGGAGTGTTCGAGCTTAAGAGCAGTGAGGGTCAATAGAGAGCTTAAGAGAATGAGGCAAAATATGGCCGTGAGAGTAATCTCTCCTCGCTCATTCATAATTTGCCTTTGAGTTCCAATTTAAATGAATGGGTCTTAAAATCCCTGAGCCAGCTCACTTTGCCTTCGTGCTGTTTTATAAATATCCGGCAGCGAGGAGAGAGTAAGGTCTCTTTTTCTTGCGGATCAGTCAGAAGGAGCCTGGTGGAGAGAATGAAGCTTCCCCGCCAGGCCTCCTGACGACAAACTGTGGCTTCGTGAAACATGATGGACTCGATCACCACGGTGACAAGCACCGTGATTCCCAGGAGCCAGCTTAAGATATTCATTTACGTTTTTTGATATCGATGGTGTCGACTACCTGACCCTTCATATTGTCCACGCGCTTTTTAATCACATCCCCGAATTCTTTCACGGCGACAAGGCAGCAGATGCCTACAAGACTTGAGATGATCACGTATTCCATGATCCCCTGGCCCTTCTGGTTTTTGATGATTCTCAACATAGTCCCTCCCTTTGGGTTTAGGCTTTTAGTTCTACCTGCTCCAGTAGGGGCAGAGTAGGATGGACCGATATGCTTGAGTAACTAATTCGGAAATGAAATAGGCTTTGCACGAAATCCCAAGGGACCGTAAAATTGATTTATGGAAGAAAATAATAAGGTCATCGTTTTTGAAAAAAAGGAAATCATTCTGGTTTTCCTTCTCGTCCTCATTCTCATCGTGACAAGCTTCACGATAGGAGTCCGTCTCGGGAAGAAGATCTCCCTTGATGCGGCCGGGGTTAAACCTCAGGACGTTAAATCGGTTGAGCTTAAGTCTTCAGTAGAAGAGGATGCCGAGAAAACCATCGCAGAAGATTCTGATATTCCGGACGAAGAAAAGCTGAAAAAACTTATGGATGAATCCAAGGCACGCCTGGAAGGGG
>CAZPFM010000174.1:0-5961 GCA_964585845.1 uncultured Bacteriovorax sp. | reverse complement strand
TCAAAGTGCATCCTGCTTAGAGGCAGCTAAAGCTGATATTATCGCTTTATATAGACAACGTCCGGAATCAGATGAAGCGCTGGATGCACCAGACCTCCCTGCAGACTGCGTGGCCGGCGACAACTCCAGCCGCTTCACCAATCCATTTGGTCCCGCTGGGGCAGGCTTCGGAGGTCCAAACCTCGCAGGCGGAGTAGGAATGTAAGTTTTTTTCTCGGTTAAGATCAGGCAGATCCTAACCGATAAGGTAGTAATGATAATGGTACGTCAGCGGATGATGGAACAGAAACTTAAAGGAATAAGACCAGCGCTCACGCTGATCCTCTCCCTCACGCTCTTTTCTTGTAACCCTACTCAGCTCGCTTCCAAGGGCGGGCGGAGTAATGCCATCACTAATTCCGACGGATCCCTCGATGGAAAAGCCTACGTTTACGAAGAGAGCCCTTTCATTCTCTCCGATGGCAAGCTTGGCCTAGGACAAGTTGATATCGGCAACCTCGTGAACCGCAGACCCCAATCAGTCACTCCCAATAATAAACTCTCGGGGAACTGTAGCATCCGTTTCAATTACTACAGTCCCTTCTTCAGTACCTTTATACCCACAAGTGATGAGCTCGTTGACTGCGTTCGCCAGCTCGGTCAACTCTCCGATACAGTCCCTGTCGCGCGTCTTGAGAACAGAACCTTTATCTTCCCTGCTGGCTCTGAAGAGTTCTATCAGACTGCGGCCCTTTATCACCTTCAGAAGGCAAAGAGCACATTTTTAAGCAAGCTCCAGAATGCCTACGACTTCATTCATGGCGCCAGTATTGATTATCGGGTACCCCGCTCGATTCCTCCCTACCTCAGAGACTCCAAGGCGTACTGGTTTAAAGGTGTCGCCAATACTTCATCCCAATATTTTAGAAACTCCTTTCTTGATTCTTACGCTGCTTGCTCAACGACATCACCGGAAGCCGCCTTCAGTCCGGCAGGTCCAAAGCTTTGCTTTGGAATTGATCCCAGATACCAGGATTTCCGTTCTGTTCAGGATCCTTCTGTGATTTACCATGAGTTCGGTCATGCTGCAGTTGCGATCATGATGAACCTGCGAAACTCTACGGCCACGACTTCTCATCCTTTCCGATCAAATCTTTTAAACCTTGGTTACGATGAAGCGGCAGCTCTTAATGAAGGGATTGCCGACTACTTCTCCTTTGTCATCAATAAGCGCCCTCATTTTGCTGAATGGCTCGGTAAGCTCAGTAATCAATCACGTCCTCTCTCAGAAGACGATCCAAAGCATATCCCAGTCTTAAGCACCACTTCAGAAGGAAGACTTTCCTACCCTGACTATCTCCACTACGATCCAAACTTCCCTGAAAGTGTGAGTCAGAGCAGGCATTACGCCGGATCCATCGTCGCTCACTATCTTGTTGCCTTTACCGAAGAAATTAAATCTCAATGTGGTTTGCATTCCGATTCTGATCAGGGACACGGCAGGGCCACGGACTATGCCATGCTACTATTGGCAGAGACACTTAGTGAGATCGGAGACCTCGAGGCAAAAGGTGTGGATAACAATTACTCTGGGATCCCCTACGCCAACACGTCGGTCTTCTTTAATAACCTCGACAAAGATTCTTCTTTCCTCTGGGCCCAGCACGTAAATCTTCCGACCTACAGGAAGTTTTTCCAGATCTGGGCAAAGAACATCAAAAAATACATCTCTAATCCTGTCCACGGTCTTTGTCCTAATTACGATAAAAACATCGCCGAAAAACTCCTCGACGACTACGGGCTTCTCCTCTTTAAGACCTATAATGATAATGGAAACAGCACCAAGAGCCGCAGCCTCTACGTGGAAAACGTTGCAGATCTGAACATCCATAATGGAGTTCCCCCTACTGCGGTTTCCGAAGACAATCGACGAAAATCTGTCCTCGTTTCAAAGACACTCATCGATCTTGCATCCAATGTCCCGGATAGCTCTTCTGCGGTGAACTTCTATATCATCGATAACCGGATCACCATTGAAGGTCTTTTAAAGGAAATTCTCTACAAGGGCTTTCTCCTGCCACTTACCACAACGGTTTCGAGTGTAGAGTACAACAATAACAATATCCGGATCTCACCGGGTGAGGTCGTGGCCCTCATCCCAAATCTCTATAACTCTTCGAACACTCCCATGGCAGGAGTTCACCTCCTGGCCAATGACTGGGATCACGTGCACGTAACAAGCACTCTTACCGGGAACTTTAAACCTTGTGTTGTGGATGATGTGACAACTGTGGATCAGGGTGCCGAGGCCGGGAATTCATGCCTTAGCACTGACACAACTTACCAAAGATTAGTTCCTACTTCAGGGGTCTATCCGGCCAATGCGGCCGCTCCTGTATGCCTAGTTGAATACAATGATGGAACGAGTACCAAGTGGGTTTCCCAGAACGAGTTTAGAAAGAAGAATGCTATTCTGGATAAAGAATGCCTCGGCTATCAGTTCAGCGGTACAACTGAAAAAGACTTCAACTTTAATCCTCATGAGTGTCTTGCCCGCTTCCTTCCAGGTGCTAACCAAGCCTTCTTCTCCCGGATCGACCCTCAAAAAACTTTCTATCAGACCGTCATCGAGAAGCAAGATGAAGCTGAAAGGAAGTTTGATTCCGGAAATCTCCTTGTGATGGAAGTCAATAAACTCATTCCCGTGGGAACAAAGTTTCGTTGTCGCCTCCGTGTGAAGTTCAGCAATTGCTCTGACTGCTTTACGGATGGATCAAATGCCAATGATGATTTCCTGGATGTTGACTTTAATGGTGCTAAGCCTTTCAAAGTCATAAACTTCGAATTCAATGTCATTGATTAGTAAAAGAAAAGGCCAATTTCTCTTCGCCAGTATCCTGCTCATACTGGCCTCATTGGCGTTCTACTTCTGGAAGCCCTCAAGCCAAAAGCCCCCTACTTCGCCAGGCCCTTATAAAAGCATGGATCCGGATGTTGATACAGACCCTTCATCTGCTCCTGAGGGAAATCCTGAAACGCCATCCTCCACATTATCCCCAAGCCATTCTTCAAAAAATGAACCGGTCCCGGTGTGGGAGTCTTCCCTTCGAGACTCAATCATAAAACAAGGGGGTGCGGGGGTAAAAGATCTGCAGATCACTCCCCTGGAGTCCCGCACCTGGGTTCACGAAGGAAAGTCTCTCAAGGTTGAGACAGCAAAAATTAGCTTTAAGGACCCCTCAGGCCGGGAGATTAGCTTTAAGGCCATGGTGGATCAACAAACCGGAAAGGTTCTTCAGACCTGGGATCAACCAGTCATCGATGATTTTTCTCACAAAGATGATTTTGGTGTAAAAATCGATCCCCGCTATCTAGGTCAGTGAAGCCTTCTCTTTAAGCTTCAGATCAAGTTCCTCAATGAGCTTAGGATCAATCTTCGGAACAAGCCCCTGAGGTTCAACCTGCAGTTTAAATCCATTCTTGAACTGCTCAGTGATGGCCGTGAGGTCTCCCTGATAAATCCGCTTCACGATCTCAGAGTCTTTGTTAAGGCCAAAATAAGCCAAAATCGATTGGGACAGCTGCGGAAGATACGGATTAAAGAAGCTTCCCAGGACAAGAACATAGGCCGCAGAGATGGCGATGGTCTCGGCCGCTTTCTCTGGATCGGTCTTAAACTCTGACCACGGAGCTCGCTCAGTAATAAAAAGGTTCACCTTTGAGCCGAGGTTCATAAGATGCTCCTGACCCTTTTTGATCTGATAGGTATCCAGAAGCTCATGGTATTCTTTCACAAAAGTCTTCACACTCTCCAAGTGCTCACCCTGGAAAGCCTCAAACTTCGAGGCAGGGATTCCCTCAGGCCATTTGGAATTAGAAAACTTCATGGCGCGATTGATGAAGTTTCCTACATTGTTCGCGAGCTCAGAGTTGATCTTGAGCTCTAGTCCTTTCCAGGTAAAGCTAGAGTCGGACGTCTCAGGGATAAGGGAAGTAAGATAGAATCTCATGGCATCAGAGCCAAATTGAGAAATCGCCTCATCCGCATCCACATACCAGCCCTTAGATTTTGAGAACTGCTTTCCTTCAAGATTCACATACTGATTGGCCGGAAGATCAGAAACAGGATTCACAAAATCCGTCCCTAAACACATCACAGGGAAAATGATCCCGTGGAAGATGATATTGTCTTTCCCGATAAAGTTAATGATCTTGGTATCTGGATTCTTCCACCAGTCTTTGAGGTAATCCTCTCCACTATCTTTTAGAAGCTCTTTGGTATTGGAAACATATCCAATAGGAGCATCAAACCACACGTAGATCTTCTTTCCCTTAGCTTCCTCAAGAGGAACATCAATTCCCCAGTCTAGATCCCTGGTAATTGCCCGGTCGACAAGATTTTCTTTGGTCAGAGATTCCACGAAAGGAACCACATTCTTTCGCCAGTGAGGCTTTCTGGATTTAAACCATTCCTGGAAGCGCTCGTGCATCTTAGAGAGCATGAGGTACCACTGGTAGGAATCGATCGCTTTGACTTCTTTACTTCCGCAGAACTTACAAACTGGATTAATGAGCTTTAAAGGATCAATCCATGTTCCACAGTCCGGGCACTCATCTCCTCTGGCCTCAGGATAATGACAGACGTAGCACTCCCCTTCCACGAAACGATCCGGGAGCATGTTCTTGCAGGACTGACACTGAAGCTGCTTTTCAGCGCGCTTTTCGATGAGACCTTTATCGAGAAGATCCTTAAACCACTTCAGCGTTTCTTCCTTATGGTATTCCTTGGAGGTCTGACCGAAGTAATCAAAGGTGATGTCGTATTTAGCGAAGAGATCTTTATGGGTCTTGTGCCACTCATTAACATATTCCTGATAGGATTTTTTCGCCTTTTGAGCGTTCTGCATGATGGCCACACCATGCTCATCTGAACCAGAGATATGAATCGCCTTCTCCCCTTTGAGCTTCTTATGACGGGTAAAGATATCCGCTGGAAGGTAAACCCCCGCTATGTGCCCGAAATGCAGGGGACCATTGGCATAGGGAAGAGCTGATGTAATAAGGTATTTCATAGGGCCTCAAACGAAAGGTATTTAGGGTCTTTAAGAGTGGAACCAGTCTACAAATTCTACCCATATTTGTCTTTTGATTTTGACACTTTAGCCCCCCTTTTTTATTCTCCAAATCCATGATTTCCCTAGATGGTCTTAACCCTGAACAGCGCGCAGCTGCCGAGACGGTAGAGGGCCCTGTATTAATCCTTGCTGGTGCAGGCTCTGGGAAAACCCGAACCGTTACTTATCGCATCGCTCACATGCTGGAGAATCTCAAGATTCCCGGAAATAAAATTCTCGCAGTGAGTTTCACCAATAAAGCGGCAGCGGAAATGAAGGAGCGGGTCTCTCATCTTGTTTCTTCTCGCTCCCGACGTGGGATCACTCTTTCGACCTTTCATTCTCTTGGTATCAAGATTCTCCGGGAAGACATTCATCACCTGGGATACAACAATCTTTTCACCATCTATGATCAGGCCGATCAGATGAGTATCGTCCGGGAAGGACTTAAAAGTTTTAAATCCAATAAAGCCTACGATAAGGGAATTGTTCTCTCCAAGATTGGGCTTTTGAAAAACAACGGCATCTCAGTGGAGGACTACCCCCGCTCCCGTTTCTATCATCCAGATGATGCCTACGATGTTGTGACCGAGCATATCTACCACTACTATCAGGATAAGCTCCATTTCTATAACGCTCTCGATTTCGACGACATCCTCTTTCTTGTCGTGAAACTTTTCCGAAATTTTCCGGAAGTCGCTAAGAAGTACTCTGAACGCTTTCAGTACATCATGATCGATGAGTACCAGGACACCAATAGTCTTCAATTCTCGCTCATCCAGGCCCTCACAAGCACTCACCAGAATATCTGTGTGGTGGGCGACGATGATCAGGCGATCTATGAATTCCGGGGTGCAGACATCTCGAA
>CAZPFM010000173.1:5607-6016 GCA_964585845.1 uncultured Bacteriovorax sp. | reverse complement strand
TTCCAGCATCTTCCAGGGATCGTGAGAGATTCTCCGGTGCCAGTCCGAACTTATCATAGGAAGGCTTAAACATTTTCCCGGGAACAACAATGGAGAGATACTGATCAGAAGCTGTGAGATTGAAAACAACACAGGTTCCAATCGTGGCTGTCATCAGAGACCCTGCTCCTCTAACCAGGTGAAGAATATTCCGGGCGATCTCCTCGAGCATACCCGTAGCTTCCATGACTCCTCCAAAGACCATCGCCATAAAGATAAGCCAGACTGTGGTGAGCATCCCGGCCATTCCCCCTCTTGAAAGAAGAGAATCGATGACCTTGTTTCCGGTTTCCATCTTAAAGCCGGAGATCGCCACATTCATGACACTCTCGTAGATTCCTTTGAAATGAAATTTTTCCCCAAGGACACG
>CAZPFM010000173.1:0-5597 GCA_964585845.1 uncultured Bacteriovorax sp. | reverse complement strand
TCACAACAATAGGTTGGGTGATGCGGAACGCCAAAGGTCCTGCTGGAAAATAAGAATAAAAATAACCCCTAAAAGACAACCGATCACAAGGGCCGGCAGGGCGGGAACTTTCTTAGCGACCATCAGGATAACAAAAAGCGGAAGGATAAAGAGCCAGGGAGTGATATTAAACTGCTCATCCATAACACGAAGAACTGTCTGCACCTGCTCCATCTCCGCCGCATCTGAACGAAAGAAAAATCCCAGGATCGTAAAACCAATAAGAGCGATGATGATCGACGGGAAGGTCGTATAGAGTAAGTATCGTACGTGAGTAAATAGATCTGTGCCGGCCATGGCAGGAGCGAGGTTAGTCGTATCAGAAAGTGGAGACATTTTATCGCCGAAATAGGCCCCTGAAATCACCGCCCCTGCTACCATCCCTACCGGGATGTTAAGAGCCTGACCGATCCCGATGAGAGCGATCCCGACTGTTCCCCCAGTGGACCAGGAACTACCTGTCGCAAGTGAAACAATCGCACACACAATACAAGTCACAGGAAGAAACCAATTTGGATTAATGAGCTTGATCCCGTAATAGATCATGCCCGGAACGACACCAGAGTAGATCCAGATGCCGACGAGGGCTCCCACCACGAGGAGGATGAGATTGGCCTGCATGGAGAGAGAAATCGACTGAATGATTTTTTCTTCCATCACTTTGTACGGGACTTTGAGAACGAAGATTCCGATTCCCCCTGCAATCAGGGCAGAGATAATGAGAGCGAACTGATTGGGCCCTAAGATTGCCGAGTCGCTGAAGACATTGATGTTGAGGATGATAAGGCCTATTAATGCGAGCACAGGAATCAAAGAGAGAACGATTCCAGGCTTCTTGGTCACGACAGTCATTTCACAACTCCCAGGTGTCTAGAAATTAGACACGTGTTTGGTTTCCTGAAAAAAGTATTCAGCAATAGATTAAATTTAGAAAATGCCCTCCTTCCTGACAAGGAAATAAGCCCCTTTAATTGTTAGGATTAACCCTTGTTAAGCCGGGTAAAGCCAAAAGCCTGCGCTTGGCATCAATTTTGTAGTGTAAGAGGCATATTATTTATTTTCCGGGGGGAAACTATGTCGAAGAAAAGAACACTTATTGTATTGCCTCTTCTCTCACTCATGTCACTCTCACTTGCGCATGCTCAGGATGTGAAACCTGTGCCAGAAGAGAAGACAGAGGTCAAAAAGGAAGAAGTGAAGAAGGAAGTTTCCGAGGTAAAAGAAGAGAAAAAAGAAGAAGTAAAAAAAGAAGAAGTGAAGGTCGTTGTCGCTAAAGAAGCAGACAAGCAAGAGATAAAAGAAATTGCGACTATCACGGAAGAGAAAGAGGAAGCAAAGGAGATTGCTGAGAAAAAGGAAGACGACAAAGTCGCTAGCGAAGATAAAAAAGAAGTGAAAGAAGAAAAGACTCAGGATAAACCGGCCGAAGAAAAACAAGTCGCTTCAGAAGATAAGCCTAAGGACAAAGAAGAGCCAAAGAAAGACGCAGAAAAAGAAGTCGTAGCTGAAGTTCAAGAAGAGAAAAAAGAAGAGAAAAAAGACGAGAAGAAAGTCGCTCATGATGAAGAGTGCACAGATGAGAGCCACAAGGCCATGGGCACACAGCTCCAGACCCTCGTGACTCAGCAGCAGAATATTATGAATCAGATGGGAGTTATGCAGCAGCAGATGGCGATGCAGAAGATGGAAATGGAGTGGAAGATTTTAACTTCACAGTTCACTAATTTCCAGGCGCCACAAATGCAGTACCCGATGATGAATCCGCAGATGTATCAGCAGCCTTATCAGTATCCTTCTATAATGGGTGGAATGGGTCAGTACCAGCAGCCTCAGCAACCCACTATCATCATGATGGGGCAAAATCCATACCCACAAGGTATGGGCGGATACCAGCCTTACGGCGGAATGGGTGGAGGATATGGCATGAATACTGGCTTTATGGGAACCGCTGGTGGTTACAATCCACAGATGCAGATCCAGCCCGTCACTCCAGGTAGCTTTGGGGCCCAGAATATGAGCTACAATTTTGGAGGAGCCCCGCTCACGAGTTCTTACCAGATGCAATTCTAATAACCGACTAAAAGGCTCCCAAGAGGGGGCCTTTTTTTTTGCCTCAAGACTCTTTTTGCCGAGCCGATAATCCTCATATGAGTTCATCTGCTTCGTCTAAAGAAAAAATGCTTATGAGGGTTTGTCACTGCTGCCTCAAGCTCAACGAATCCCCCAAAGAAATCGAGCGATGCCTCCATTGCAATAAAAGTTTTTTACCCCTCCGGTATTTTGAAAAAATCCACGCTTCTGAGAATGTCTCCTGGGCCCACCATTTTTCACCCTCTTCCGAGCTTGAGGATGAAGATTTGATCCGTGGCCTCTTTGTTTTATGGTGAAATAGCTTCTCCCTGTGTTAGCGTCAAAGAATGCTGACAAATTCACTTTCCGAATCAAACACTCTCCATCCTGTGATCCAGCGCCTTTTGCAAAAAAGAGGCTTTAAACCGGAAGACATGGATGCCCTCTTTTCCTGGAATCTCAAAGATATTCCCCCTCTCACCCAGATGCTGGATCTCGAAAAGGCTTCGGCCCGGTTGATCAAGGCGGTGGAATCCGGAGAAAAGATCGGGGTCTATGGAGACTACGATGTGGACGGCACGACTTCCTGCGCTCTTCTTTGGCATTTCTTTAAGATGCTCGAAGTAGAAGTGGAGCTCTTTCAGCCAAGCCGCTTTGTTGAAGGGTATGGCATTCATAACTCATCTATCGATACGGCACTGGAAGCTGGAGTAAAGGTTCTTATCACTGTGGACTGCGGGATCTCTAACGTCGCCACGGCTGAGTATGCTTTAGAAAAAGGCATCGATCTCATTATCACCGATCACCATAAGGATGCGGCCCCGACGATTCCCCGTGCCTATGCGGTGGTAAATCCCAATCGAAGGGACGAGCCAGCTGATTCTCCTCTAGGCGCGCTGGCCGGCGTGGGTGTGGCCTTTGCCCTGGCCTTGCAGATGAAGACGGATCTTGCCAATAAGGGAATCGAAACTCCTACTCTCTATCCTCTTCTTCAATTCGTTGCCATCGGAACGATCTCTGATCTGGCCCGCATGACTCCCCTCAATCTTCGTCTTACCCGTCATGGTCTGCGCCAGATACCAAAGACTGAGTACCCGGGTGTTCGGGCATTCTTCGCTCCTGAAGAACTCGATGTCATGACAATCTCTTCAGAGAAAATCTCTTTTCACGTTGGTCCTCATATCAATTCCAAGGGACGCCTGGATCATCCGGAGCGTGCCCTAAAGCTCCTCATCTGTGATAACGCCAAAGAGGGCCGGGAGCACTTCTCTCATCTTGAGATCGCTAACCGCGACCGTCGCCTGATTCAGGCAGAAGTTTTCAAAGAGGCCAAAGAAGATGTGATTAAGACTTTGAGCGGCCAGGAGCTTCTGATTAATATTCTCTATCGTCCTAACTGGCACGAAGGAGTGATTGGAATTGTCGCCTCAAAACTCGTTGAGACCTTTGAAGTGCCGGCCATCGTTTTCACAGACGCTGAAGAAAAAGGTGTCATCAAGGCTTCTGCCCGTTCAGCAGGAGATCTTAATATTTTTGATCTTCTCGAAAAGTGTAAGGACCTCTTCATCAAGTTCGGAGGACACAAGGCCGCTGCAGGGCTTTCCATGCGTGCGGAGAATTTCCAGGCCTTCAAGGCACGAATGAATGAACTTTTAAAACCAATTCCTGCCCCTCTGCGGACGAAGTCCCAGTCTTTTGATATCGACGTGGATATCGAAGAGATCAACGCTCAACTTGTTAAAGATCTTGAGAAGCTTGAGCCATTCGGCCCTGGAAACGAGCGTCCCATTTTCCGCATGAAGAATGCTCAGATTCAATCCTATAAGCTCATGAAGGATGTGCATGTGCGCTGGAGCTTTGCGGGCTCTGGTAATAAAAAGATTCAGCTTCAGGGCGTGAGTTTTAATTATGTCGGAAAGTGGAACGAGCCTTCACCAGAGGATCTCTTCGACCACCAGAGTAAGGCCGGGCTGATGGTTCAATTCACTGTTGGTGTGAACCGGTTTCGCGGGAATGAAACCATCCAGCTCATGGTAGATCGCTTGAGGGCGGAGACAGTTTAGAGATACGAAACTTATTCGATAAACTCTCTAATTTTTGAAAACCATTCTGCAACCTCCTCTTCAACATTGAGATCCAAAAGATCATCTTGATTAAGAGTTACAAGATCTGCAAATCTCTTTTTAATTGTATTTGGCTTCATCCCCTGCGAAGAGTTTTCTTTTAAAAACGCAGACAACTCTTTAGCTACATCTTTATTTTTCCATTGATTTTGCCATCCCTGATTTAATTCAAAGAATTCTCTGGCATCTTCAATTGAATCGACCATCTTTCTTGGATGGTAATAGCACTCAATACTTAGACTCTTTGTAAGAGTCGCATATACATTATCTTTTGAATTTAAAGCAGCTACTATATCTCCATACTTATGATCTTCATCTCTGTCGTAAATATGAATTTCTTTTTTTCTTAATTTCCTCAAACAGTCTCTATTAACCCAGTCACTTACTGTACTGCCACCTACTGTTAAAACCATAATTCGAGGATCTATCTCTAGATTTAAACCATATATCTCATCGACTTTATTAAAAAACTTTACATCCGTAGGCCCTTCTAAACAGAGTACCACTTTCACATCGTCTTTCTGTTCTTCGCCAATATCAGGCAGCATTCCGAGAGTGTCTATAACTTCATCTATAATTTCAGGACTGCCCGTCTTAACAGTAATACGGGAATGTTCTTTGGTGACGAACCGTAAAGTCTCTAACTTCATGAGTTTTGTTAGATACGGACTATGAGTTGTGATGAGGACTTGTACATTATCTTTTGAAGATAATTCTAGTAATGATTGGATAAGTTTAACTTGCCAGTCCGGATGTTGAGATGTTTCAGGTTCTTCAATTGCATAAATTACATTTCTGGCATTCTCATTCTTACGCTCAGCTTCGGCCCGAAAATAATTGAGCATAATTAATCTTCGAACACCACTTCCGCGCTTATTTACAGGTATTCCATCATCTGCACTAAAGGTAAAACTAAATAAGGACTCCCAGGGTCTATTGTTCATTTCAGGTTTTAAAACTCGAGCGATATCCGGATTCATTTCGCGCAATTTTTCTATTGTATCTAATCCAAGTTGCTCCGCTTTCCTCTTGATGTCGTTTTTGATGTCCTCCAGTTGTTTTTCCAGGGTCGAAATTGCACTGCGAGTAATTGCTTTCAATGGATCCTGTACTTCCTTGTCAGAATCTTTATTTTGACGATCAGATTGAAATAAGCAGAAGATGGGAAGTTCAAGTTTTAAAGAATCCCAGATTTCTCTTCCTTTATCTTTATCTATACGAATCTCTGTTTTTTCTAGCTGAGGGTTTTCAAGGGATTGATAAATGGCTTTTCGTATAGAACCTGCAACTGTTTTATTAACCGACTTTTGATCAATGCTGGAAATTTTCTCTAACTCTTTTTTTAAATCCGTAATTCTAAGATTA
>CAZPFM010000172.1:0-6047 GCA_964585845.1 uncultured Bacteriovorax sp. | reverse complement strand
CCAAGTATTGATAGAAAAGTTATAAAAATTACGTAATTTTTACGTTAGTCTCATAGTCCAGTGTATAGTACTATTTAAAATCAGTTAGGAACTTATGAGTAAGAAGAAGGACTCACTTCTCTGGCATGAACTTAAGGCTTCTTACCTTCAGAGCTACTAGCGAGGGATTCGGAGAAGCGCTTCGCCTCTGAGATCATCTCCCGCAGACTAATTCCCTGAACATAATTCCCAAAGATAGCAAGTCGCTGCTCAGATTCGGCGAGCCCATGAAGTTTTTTAATCGTGAGGTAGCGGTTCAGGTCATAAAGAGGAAGGCCCTGTCTCCAGTCCGTGCGCTCGATATTGAGGACATCGGAGAACTCAATTTCCGGATCCAGGCGTTGCAGATCACTTAAGACTTCCGCATCACTAGTTTCCTGTGGGGAGATGAGGGTATAGGAAATTGTATTAGGGTAATTCTCTGAAAAAATCGCCCGGTTATTAAGAATTCCAATGGCCTTGAAATCTTCAAAGCTCGGAATAAGGACGCCAAAGGCGCGCTTAAGTTTCCTTACCTCGTGTTTGAGGAAAACGTTGACCGTAGAGACGTGGAGGTAGCGAATGCGTTTCAGCTCCGCACTCATATCAGACCGGTGGGACTGGATGAGATCGGCCGCATTCATGGCCTCGGTGCAGATGATATTATTTTCCCGGAAGTTGATCCTGTCCTTGGAACTGGTTTGGACATCAAGACCTTGGGCCAATGCTTGAATGAGAGTCTGCATCCCGCCCCGGAACCCGACGGATCCTTTCAGGGGAGAGGGGTTACCTTTTCGGCTTTTTTTAACGTGCTTAAAAAAAGACCAATAACTTGGAAAAAAGCGCGCCTCCCTGGCTTCCGGGAAAAGGGAGAGAAAATGTAATGAGCTGGCATCAGTAGCATAGATCCCGGAAAGGGCCGGGGAAAGAAGAGTCCGGATTTTTTCCTCTCCGAGAAGAGGAGTAAAAAAATCTGAGACCGAGAGTCCTTCGGCTATCTGAGGAGGTCTTTTTCGTAAGGCGAGGAGTCTTTTTAAAAGATCCAACGAAAAAGGGGAGCGCGGTTTGCCTTTTGAGAAGATAAAGCGATCAAGTTTCTTGGGAGGGCGGAGGATCTCCAGACCAAGTTCCTGAAGGAGCTCATATCCATCAGCGTTTAAGAATAGAGCATTGGCAGCTTTTTCGACCACGGCCCCTTGAACAATCTTTGATTGAATCTTTCCCCCAATATGAGAGGAAGTCTCGAAGACTGTGACGTTGAAGCCCGCTTTTTGAAGATAATGCGCAATCAGAAGACCAGAGATTCCAGCGCCCCAAACGGAGACCTTTTTCTCATTCGGATCAATTCTTCCGATGATCCCTTTCATCTAGGAGTTCTTGAGGTATTCCTGAAGCTCTCCGGACTGGTACATCTCAGTGACGATGTCGTTGCCACCGATGAGTTTACCGTTCACATAAAGCTGAGGGTAAGTTGGCCAGTTTGAAAATTCCTTAAGCCCCTGACGGATTTCAGGATCATTGAGAATATTAAAGGTATTAAATCCCACTCCTAAGTGTTTGAGGATAGCGACCGTGTTGGCAGAAAATCCACACTGGGGCATCTCAGAATTTCCCTTCATGAAAAGAACGACTTTAGAACTACTGAGGAGGTTCTTGATTTGTTCTTCTAGGCCCAGCTCTTTTTCGGAAAAAACTTCTTTGATATCGTTATTGAGTACATTGAAAGACATAAAATTATCCTTGTTGCGACTGAAATTTTTCTTTGGTGTAGGTCTTAAGCTTCACGGCATGGATGCGGGTCTTAAGTTCTTCCTTGAGAAGATCCATGAGCATCTGGTGTTGCTCGATCAGGAGTTTTCCTTTGAAAGCATCACTGACAACGGTGATCCCGAGGTGATCGGCCGTTCCAGTCAGGTCTTCCACCATCACATCTGCGTCGGGAAGATTTTTTTTAATTAAGTCGGTGACGAAAGTGAAGTCACTCATGCTTACTCCTTAGGGATCACGGCCCAAAAGCTCGTAATGAAAGTAAGAATTCTCATGAAGAGGGTAGAGTAGCCTAAAAATTTATGTTTGGGTCTGAAATGTGTCTGACCATTTAACATCTTTCTTCCCGTGTAAACCATGCAGACATAAAGAAGAACTGTCGTGACGGCTATTCCGACGTGAATGTTCAAGGCCGTGGGATTAGAAAGAGCACCGGAAGCTTTCATGATAGCTGAGCGGCTGAGTTCGATCTGGAGGATGAGAAGAACATCCCAAATCATGGCCGAGCTCATGATCCGGATATGCCGGTATCTCTGCCGACGAAAGTAGATTCCCAGAAACATGAGGAGTAAAATACCAAGGGACTGACCCTGCATCAGTGCGACTTCCACTCATCTCCTCTTTGAAAAATTAGATGCCCGAAAACTAGCACGATTGACTAAAGTCTGACTAATCATTTATGGTAAGGGCTCGTTGTCACTTTGCGCCAAAAGGGTCGAAATGTCATTGGGATTATGGGCAGTTATTGATATCGAAACCACCGGCGTGAATGCTGGCGAGGACGAGATTATCGACCTGGGTTTTTATCAGTTCGACGGTACAAAACTTGTGCGAGAATACACATCTTTAGTCCGCTCCCGGCATCCTGTTTCTTCTTTTATTTCCAAGCTCACTGGCATCACGAATTCTCAGCTCGAAAAGGCCCCCACCTGGGATAAAGTTGAAACAGATCTTCTCTCACTGGAAGGGCACTCCCTTCTCGCCCACAATGCAGGCTTTGAGGAGAGTTTCCTCAAGCGCTACTTCGACCGGCTCCCAAAGACAGAGAGTCCCCGGGAGAGTTATCAGGATTCTCTTTTCTACCTGGCCCTTCTTTTTCCCGAGTCAGCGACACTCAACCTTGAGTTTTTTATTAACCTTTTGGGGATTGCCACCAAAGAGGAACATCGAGGTCTCGCAGACTCCCGGGACCTTTTAAAGGTTCTTTTGCTCGGAACCTATCTTACTCACCAGGACCGTGAGTTTAGGATGAAACTTCAGGATGTCCTGAGTACTTTTCCTACGGAATTCTGGTACCGGCATTTTTTTGAACTCTCAGAAACAGAACTCAAAGAGATTGCTGGAGCTCTCGACTTTTCACTGGATGAAGCGCTCAATAATTATCTCGGTTCTCGTAAACTCAAATCGGGCGAAACTTCACGCTTTGATTTTTCCCAGGAATTTTCCGGCGGAAATATCCAGGCGATCCTCCGTGCTGAGGATGAGATTAAAACTTTTCTTCCCCATTACAAGCACCGGGCGGCCCAGGAAGCGCTCTCACTACGAGTGGGGCAAGCTTTCAAAAATAAGATTCACGCTCTCATTCAGGCCCCGACCGGAACCGGTAAGACCATGGGGTATCTTCTTCCAAGCATGCTCTTTTCATTAAATGAGGGAGAGACCTGTCTTGTTGCTACCGGAACAAAAACCCTTCAGGATCAGGTCCTCGCTAAAGATGTGCCCCAAATGAAGCATCTTTTAGGTCTGGGTGAAGACACCAAGGTGGTAAAGCTCATCGGCTCCAATAACCATCTCTGTGAGCTTCTTTTCCGGGAAGAAGAGGAAGACCTATTCATCGTTCCTTTCGGAGAAACATTCACCAAAGCCTATTTTGAAATGCTCTTCTTCTACAACTCCCGGGTTTCCTACGAGCGGAAACTCACTCGAGAGCAGTTGCCTTACATCCTAAAAAAACTTGTGCCAGAACTGGCAGAAAAAGAGCAGAAGCTTGCGGTGGATTACCGGGCCTGCTCCGGTTCGGCCTGCCCCTTTGCCGGTGAGTGCTCTTACATGCAGGGACTCAAAGAGGCTTCCTCGGCAAAACTCATCATCGGAAATCACGCCCTCATGCTTAATTGGCCTCGCTCCATTGATAGGCCTCAGTATGTAGTGGTGGACGAAGCTCATCGTCTTGAACACGAAGCCACCAAGGCCTATGGAGTGGAAGTTTCTCACCATCAGCTCGAATCATTTTTAAGAAACTTCCCGCAGGGAATGGGTGCCCTCATCTATCTTCTTTCCACCATGGAAGATCAGTTCGCGGTGGATGATACGATCACAAAACTTCGGGAGGATACTCAGTTTAATCTTAAAATGCTCCGTGATCATTACGACGCTCTTCCTCAGGTAGTTGAAAGTCTCTTTAAAAAACTCCCGAATTATTCACCGGCCTATTCCAATGAAATCACCTTCCCCAAGAAAGAAGAGATCAAGGACCCTCTTGCGGCCGCGATCTTAAACCATGTAGAAAGTCTTGAATTCATCTTCACCTCTCTTTATACGGTCTATCTTCCTTATGCTTCACGCTGGGAGAATAAGGATTTAAAGTCTGATCCTCAGAAGCTCAAGGCCTGGACGGTCTTTGAATCAAACTTCGGAATCCTGGAAAAGCTTGCCACTTCACTTAAGCACTTTCTTGAAAATGATAAGGACTGGTCGAGCGCTTTAAAGTTCTCAGAAAATGATGGTTATCTTTTTGAATCTTCTCCCATCGATGTAGGCCGGCGGATACATGATGAACTTCTGGCCATGAGTTCATCCGTGGTCTTTACCTCGGCCACTCTCGGTAATGCTTCAGGGGACTCAGGAGTGCAGGGAATAGAGTGGATGACAGGTTACACTTACCTCTCTCCGGAAAAGCGCTTTAAAACAGGTCTTTTCCTGGATGCGGTTTACGATTATAAAAATAATTCTCAGGTCTATCTCTGCGCCGATACAAGAAATCTCTCCGATCCACTTTTCGTGCCTGATCTCATGAAGGAGATTATCCCCCTGGTAACTGAACTTGGTGGAAGAACCCTCTTTTTATTTTCTTCCCGGGTAAGGTTCGAAGCCGCCAGTGACATTCTTCTTCGTGAGTTTGAAGGAAAGATCCCGGTCTTTGTTCAGGGTCTGGGAAAAAATGTGGTGGATGAATTTAAGGCCGAACCCGCCGCGATCCTGATCGGAATGGAGAGTTTCGGGGAAGGGATCGATATCCCAGGTGAAAAGCTTCAGTTCATTGTGGTGGATAAGATCCCGGATGTCCGGCAGGACCTTGTGATCCAGAAGCGTCGGGATTTTTTTGAGTTCAAATTTGGTAATGAATTCAATGACTATTTTCTCGCCCACAGAACCCGCGCCCTCCACCAGAAGTTTGGACGTCTTCTTCGAACGGAAAAAGACCATGGGGCCATTCTCTTAGTGGATAACCGGGTAAAGCGCTGGAAAGGCAATACCCTTCGGACTTTCCAGAAGCTGATGGAGCCTTACCAAATCAATTCCCTTCCTCTCAAAGAGGCCTGCGGGAAAATCAAAGAGTACTTTAGTCTTTAGTAGAGTTTCTTCAGGTGATCGATCTCGATCCGAAGATCCCCTTGAATCATCTGGTAGGGGATGGAGAAGTGCTTACTGATAAAAAACTGAGCGGGGACATCCACCTGCGGGTTAGAGGCGCTTTCTTCAAAGAAGTGAACCTGAGTCGCGTTGAGGGATTTACCACTGATGACGATCTCGCTGCCTTCATGGACCATAGGTTCAGCATAAACCACCCGTTCAAAGGGTGGGGCCTCGTACTTCCAGATATTGGATGAGCTCACAAAGGTCACAGGTGTTCGACTCGCGGAGTCAAGTTTCTTGCTGAGAAGGAACATGCAACTCGTTACGAGGGCAGGGGTGGTGAGGAAGTGCTTGGTATTGAAGGGGGAAGTGAATTCCTGACTCTGATTACCATTTTCAAATTTGTAGTGAAGTTCATGGGTGGTTGAGTCCACGGTGAATAATTCATGGGAGTAATGGGGCCCGAGAAACCTCTCAATGCGTGCCATAACCGGCAGGAAGGCCTGATTCATCTCATACTTAACGAGAATTTTGAGAAGTTCTCCGCTCTCAATCCGGGAGAGGATCTCCGCATGGACCTGATAGGAGCCCTGTTCGAGGTTCCGGAGGAGCTTGAAATTCTCCTGGCAGTAGGAATTCTGACCGGAGAAATAGTTGTAGTTTCCTTCAAGAAGAATTTCGGCTTT
>CAZPFM010000171.1:0-6075 GCA_964585845.1 uncultured Bacteriovorax sp. | reverse complement strand
GCTTTTTAGAATTTAAAAGACTGGGCCTCGAGGTTTGGCTCAACTTCTGGGGCAATGGCCACACTCTGGCGGACACTGACTTCATCACCGAAGTTCCCCACTTCTACATTGTGGTTTTGAAGAAGATTCTGAGAGATGGCAAATTGTTCATCATTGAGTTCAGGACGAAAACGCATCCGGGTTCCTTCCAAAGGACCATTGCTCAGGGTCACGATGTAGGAGTGCTGATCGGCCTGAAAGATCATGGCATTATAGATCTCGCCATCAAGATCGTAGTTAAAGACGTTCCCATTCATTTCAATGTAGGCCACAGAGATTTCATCTCCACTAGGAAGTGAGATTGAAAAATCATCAAGAATACCGTTATTCGTTTCTAGGTTTCCATTGAAATCCTCTCGGGCCGGAGCAGTTTTCCATTTCTTGGGATTTACTACTTCCACAAGCTGGAGACGAAGAGAATTCTTGATTGCAGCTTCTGCAAACTTCGGTGCTTCCGGATCGTTCTGGATTCGGACTTCTGCTGTATGAGTCTTTTGGATGGTCTGAACTTCAAGTTTTTTCCAGTTGCGTGCCGCTACCTCTCGAGCTGGAGTATAAGTGCCATACATTTCATCGAGGGTCTTGATTACAGGAACTTCGGTCTGGGAGACTTCAGACTGGGTATTCAGGACGATAGCATTATAGGTGCCGACTAACGTTAAAACCGTTAAGACTCCCCACCATTTTTTTGTTCGTCGCTTTTCCATACATTTCCCCTGTGCCCTATATAGAGCAAGGGAAATGCCAATGAGCTAGGTACTTAAAGCCCCGATGATAGGTGAAAAGATCAGGTTTTAGACGGAGGAGTCTGGACACCTGTCTAAAGTTTAAACACCCTCTGTAAAATAGTGACGAATTATTGTGAGAGCTCTTGGAGGTAGGTATCCAGCGAGGTTTTCGCCTCATCGTAGCTGTGACCCTTTGAGATGAGAAAACGCAGGGTTTTCTCTCTGAGCTTATAGTAGGATTCCCGGTCTTTTGGGATCTCCTTCATCCGAAGTTTTTTCTCGATGAGTTTCTGGATATTATCTTCTGAACTTAATCCCAGTTCCGAAGCAGCGGACTCGAATTCTTCAGAGCTGAAAACCAGTTCTTCCTGAGATCCGCGACGCCTGATCTTGTCTTCGGATTCACCCTTCATGAGCCATTTGCGGATAAAAAGCCGCCGATAACTTTCTTCCCGGAGAAGTCCGTTTGCCTTGATCTTCTCAATGGCCTCATCAATTTCATGCGGAAGGTTCTGGGGCTTAGAACGGAGTTTCTGACGGAGCTTAAACTCAGAATAGTCCTGACGGGCGAGGAGATGAATGCAGTAATTGTAGATTCGCTGACTCATGAAATAAAAAGGGCCACCGAAGTGGCCCTGACCCTGGGAGGGATTATTGGATTTTTTCCTTCTTCTTAGAAGGAGTTTTCTCTTCAGTGATTTCGCCAGTTGCCATGTCGACTTTCACTTCGAGATTTTTACCGATTCCGTGTTTAGCGAGAACTTTCGCGCGGATCTCTTTCATAAGCTCCATGTTGTCTTTGAGGAACTGTTTGGAAGCCTCACGACCCTGACCGAGCTTTTCATTGTTGTAAGAGTACCACGCCCCAGCCTTCTCAACGATGCCTTCGTTAGCAGCGCAGTCGAGGAGGTCACCTTCCTGAGAGATCCCTTCGCCGTACATGATGTCGAATTCAACTTCACGGAACGGAGGAGCAACCTTGTTTTTCACAACTTTGATTTTTGTTTTGTTACCGATGACTTTATCGCCGTCTTTGATGGCACCAATACGGCGGATATCCATACGAACAGAGGCGTAGAACTTAAGGGCGTTACCACCAGTAGTTGTCTCTGGGTTACCGAACATCACACCGATCTTCATACGAAGCTGGTTGATGAAGATAACAGTACAGTTAGAGCGGGCGATGGATCCTGTGAGCTTCCGAAGGGCCTGAGACATAAGTCTTGCCTGAAGACCCATGTGAGAATCTCCCATGTCACCTTCGAGTTCAGCTTTCGGAGTAAGAGCAGCTACGGAGTCGACGATGAGAAGGTTCACAGCACCAGAGCGCACGAGCATGTCGGCGATCTCGAGGGCTTGCTCTCCACAGTCTGGCTGAGAGATAAGAGTATTAGAGACATCTACACCTAGCTTTTGAGCGTAGACAGTATCAAGGGCGTGTTCAGCATCCACGAAGGCCACTGTTCCACCAGCTTTCTGGCACTCAGCTGCGATGTGAAGAGTGAGCGTTGTTTTACCAGAAGATTCTGGTCCGTAGATTTCGATGATTCGGCCCTGAGGAATACCACCAACTCCGAGAGCGAGGTCGAGACCGAGAGCTCCCGTAGAGATAGCAGGAATTTTTTCCTGAACCTGCTCAGCTCCAAGGCGCATGATGGCCCCTTTACCGAACTGTTTTTCGATCGTCGAAAGGGCCAGGTCGAGGGCCTTTTTCTTGTTAGCGGAATCAGTGTTTGAAGTCGTGTTAAGGGCCATGAGGTTTCTCCTTCTCGAATAAAAAACCGGTTATGAAGGTGTGTGTTATGGATTAAAACTAACACGCACATTCGATTAGTGACAAACACTTTCAAGCAATTTTTACGGAAAATTTACGGACGGCTAATCTTTTGAAATACTTAAGGATTTTGGGCTAAGCGTTAAAAAAAGTAAGAATTCCATAGGTAAAAATACCAGCGTACAGACCGCTGACCACATCATCGAGGATCGTGCCGTAGCCATGAGGATCTCGGTCAAAGAAACTCGCGGGCCAGAACTTTAAGATATCAAAAAAGCGGAAGGCCAGAGTCACGAGGAGGAGCTTGTACCACTCGATACTCTGAACGAAACTCCAGGTGATGAGCATCCCAATAACTTCATCCACCACGATCCACTGGGGATCATGAATACCGTATTCCACCTGCACTTTTTGAGTCACGATCACAGCGATCACGGTGAGAGCGATAATGAGAGCGACCAGAGCGTAGAGGTGGATTCCTGAAAATGAGAGCAGAAGAATGAGGGGAAGTGTTGCAAGGCTTCCAAAAGTTCCCGGTGCTCTCCGGGCCTTTCCTGTGTAAAACCACGTTAAAAATAAAAGGGTTAGCCCCTTCGGGCCTGTAAATTTTTGCTCTTTTATCTTATCTGGGCTAGTTTGCATCAGTTTAAATTTTAAACCCGAATCAAAAGTATGGCAAAGTAATGGCAATGCGACCAAGCTATCTCTCGGAGTATTCCTTTAATTGGGAAACCTTCGATGTGGTATGCAGCGGAAAATCTTCTCTCGATGCGACAAACTACCTAACGGAGTTGTCAGAAAAGCAGCAGGTCGCCGACTTTCTTAATGGCTATGGCTTCAATATTTCTGATCCAGTGGAGAGTGCAGAGCTCTTCGGGATTTTCCAGGAGTCCATTCAGTTCATTAAAAGATACTTTCTGATCGAAGGGTCCCCGGATGGTCTCGACCTCAAGATTCCCCACTATCTTTATTCGATTACTAATATCTCCGAGCTCTTTCTTGCTGCTACCGGTAAGTCGACCCAGAAGCTCTCCACTGAGGAAACACTTTGGGCGGGTATCGTCCTGAAAGTCATGCACACGATTCTTCACACGGATAAAGATCTCCGATACCGATACTTCTCAACTATCCAGCAGCAGATCTTTGATCGTTTTTATAAATTCGTTCACCGGGATGAAGAGAATAAGCTTTTCCTGAAAGGGGAGGGGGATTTCAGCATCCCGCTCTACGATTTTCAGACCAAGGCCAAGAAGACAAGAGACTCAATCATTATCAAGCTTCTCCATAAAACTGAAAACGTGGCCGAAGAACTCTTCGACAGGATCGGGATCCGCATTGTGACTTACAATAAGCTCGATGCTCTCAGGGTCATTAAGTTTCTGCATAAAAACTACGTGATCATGGTGAATAACATTAAGCCGAGTCGGTCTCAGAACACTCTGGTGGATCTGCAACTGCTTCGGCGCAGACTTTATAATCTCTATAAAGACTCGATCCGCGAAAATTACCCGGAAGAGGTTTTCTACCAGAATCTCAATAATCTTATCGAGAATTGTCCTCCCGGATCCTCTCATCAGCACAACACTCATACTTCCGATGAGTACCGGGCGATCCACTTCACCGGCAGGCAGCTCATCAAGTACCGGAATCCTTTCATGGCCTCTTTTAACGAAGTCCGAAAGATCGCTTTAAAAGATAAGGGCAACCCTCTTTCAGAGGCCCTGCTTCATCTGGATACCTCAGCGATCTCCCGGGACGTACGATTCTTCTACCCTTTTGAAGTGCAGATCACAGACTATGAGAGCCATGTGAAAAATACCCAGGGAGAAGCTTCTCATGCTGAGTATAAAAAAGCTCAGCTTCGCTCTGCTATGAAGCGAATCTTCCGGCCTATTCTTGAGTTAAAAAATATTCAGATCGATTGAAAATTCTGAGTGAGAAAGAGCTCGATCCGCTCATTCACCATGTCCGGGTAGTCGGCTTGAGGAACATGAGAGCCATCAATCATGAAATAGGTCTCTGTCTTTGGCAGTAGCTCAGCCAGAGTTCTTTGCAGATGATTAGGAATCACATTGTCTTTAACGCCACCGATAACAAGAGTGGGGACTTCGAGTTTCCGCAGAGACGGTGTGATATTCTGTCGGGTCATCTCGTTGAACATTTGAAAAAAGATCTCGGGACCTAGTTGCCCTACGCGATTGAGGTAAATCTCAATGAACTCACTAGAAACGCGTTTTTTATTAAATCCAGCGGAGTGAATGATGCTTTTCACGACTGGATTCATACCCACTGTGGAAAAAAGTTTATCGTAGAGCTTAGGATATTTTTTAAGTCCTGCCGTAAGATAGGGAGTGGCGATGTCCATGACATTGGTGTCAAACATCACATCCTTGGCCGGCATGAATGTACCTGAGATGAGAACCATGGCCTGAACAAGACTCGGGAAGTCTTTAGCGAGCTGAAGGGCGATATTCACCCCCATGCTATGACCGAGCATCACCGCCTTCTCGATCTCAAGTTCCCCACAGATTCCAGCGATGTCTTTAGCCATCTGAGGAAAAGTGAGCTTTCCCATATCCTCTTTTCCCGTGGATTGATAATGCCCGCGGTAATCATGGATCAGGATCTGGCAGCCGCAGTGATCAAAATGCTTGAGTTGAAATTTCCAGTGATGGTTACTGCAAACAAGACCATAGTTGAAGATGAGGACAGGCTTTGAATCATCGACTTTTTTAAAGTTCGTCGTGTAGAAGATTTGCTCTTCATCCGGTGTGCGGAAAAAGTTAGAATAACTCTCACTAAACATCGGCCCTACTTAGCTGAGCGAGCTCTTCGATGAGCTCAAGCTTCGGGGAGTTGGAAGCGATTAGTTCTTCCATCTTCCGATTGAGAATCTCTTTCTTCGTTTCTTCCCCGGTCTCTTCAAAGCGAAGGATCTTCAATTGTGTATTTCCCATCGTGACCGTATCCCCGACTTTAAGCTTACGGATCTCAGTGGCGCGCTTACTGTTGAGAAGATAGTGGTCAACATTGGTTTGAGGATGGACTTGAAGAATGGGGCCAATGACTTCGATCATGAGATGAGACTCATGAAGTTCGGGATCGTCGATGCAGAGGTTTCCACGCTTTCTTCCGAGATAGATAAGGTTCTGGAAGAAAGTGAATTCTCTGAGCACATTGAGATCGGGAGAATCGATAATCTGAAATGAAATCATATATATCTAGTATCTTTCAGTTTCCGGTTGCTAGACAAGGAGGGTAATCCTTTCATCCTGAGCGTATTTCTCCATCAGGGGGGCAAGGAGTTCCGGCGATGATTTTTCCAGTCCTTCGAGGTCTCTGACGACCTTCTCCAGGATATGGGAGTGGGTGAGAAAATTGGCGAGTTTTTTTGACGTGGTACTTCCGGACTGATCGACTCCGAAAAGGTCCCCTTCACCACGGAACTTAAGATCTTCTTCAGCGATGACCAATCCGTCGAGATTCTCTTCTACCACCTTCAGGCGCTCCATTCCCTGGGGATCAATCTCTTTA
>CAZPFM010000170.1:0-6089 GCA_964585845.1 uncultured Bacteriovorax sp. | reverse complement strand
ATTGGCGGCAAAGGCCGCCTTATTCTTCTCAACAAGGCCAATCTCGCCGACCCTGAGATGAATAAGAAGTGGGGCGAGTATTTCGACTCCAGGGATGAGTCCTATCTCTTTATCAATTGTCTCAATAGATCTTCCTTAAAAGAAGTGCTCTCCCTGGCCAAAAGGCTCATCGAGAAGAAAAGAAAAGCGTGTAACGAAGACATCAAGGCCAAGGGAAAGTATAAGTTCATGGTCATTGGTCTTCCGAACACCGGCAAATCCACCTTCATTAATTCAGTCGCCAACAGAAATGCCACTAAGGTTGCAGATAAGCCGGGTCAGACGAGACTTCCCATTTGGGTCAAAGTGGACGAGGAGATGGATCTTCTGGATACTCCAGGTGTTCTGCCGCCGGAAATTGAAGAAGAAGAGCACAAGATCTGGCTGAGTCTTATCAATGCGATTCCTGATGATGTGGTGGGGGAGGAAGACCCTGCTTGCTACCTCATTCATCATCTTCTCAAAGCGAAGTCTCCTGAGTTTATGGAGCGCTACAAGCTTGAGACTTTTGAGACGGATCTGGTAGAAACTCTCACTAAGATTGCTACAGTCCGCGGGTGCCTGAAGCAAAAGGGTCTCCCGGACTTTGACCGGGTTTATAAACTCGTGCTATTAGATTTTAGGGCCGGAGTGCTAGGACGAGTATCCTTTGGCGCGCCACCCCTCTCATAAGCATAAGGAATTTCCATGACAATCAAAGAACCTGAACGCCCGGCCAATTCATTCCGAGTGACGCTGAACCTCGACTATGCTGAAGACCGCATGGACAATGTGCTTCTCGAGGCCCTTCGTAAGCAGGATGAAAACCAGGAGCTCAAAGAAATCTCCCGAGGAGCGTTGAAGGAGCTTTTCAATCAAAAGAAGATCTTGATCAAAGGTCAGCGGGCGAAATCTAATTCGAGCCTCGCTAAGGGGATAACCTATGTGGATATCCTGGGGTATTGAGGAGAATTAGCTTATACCGGTAACTCTACCGAAAAAACCGATCCCTTACCTAATTCACTATCTACCCAGATCCTGCCCTTATGGGCGACCACGATCTCTTTAGCGATATAAAGTCCAAGACCCAAGCCCTGGGTATTTTTGGATGAATTCACCCTCTCAAAACGGTCAAAAATACGCTCCAGATTTTCTTCCTCAATACCCATACCCTGGTCTTCCACAGTCATGACCACCTTGTGGTCCAATCGCTTAAGACTCAGGCGGATGGGTTTTCCCGCTCCGTACTTAATAGCATTCATCAGAAGATTGGTGAGAACCTGCTCCAGGCGGTACTGGTTCCCTTCAACGTGGATAGCTTCCTCCAGGTTCAGGATCAGTTCACATTTCTCTCGCTTCGAGTATTCCTGAAAGTTTTGGGCCACAACTTCCATGAGTTTGGTGAGATCCACATCCTCTACATCAAAAAGATATTTACCTGACTCAAGCTTGGAGAGATCGAGGAGAGAGGCCACTAGCTTATTGAGGCGTCGAAGATGAAAGTCCATGGTTTCGGCGACGGTTTTCATGATTGCCGGATCACTCGTATGCCTCAGAAGTTGCATCTGAATGTCGAGGACAGTGAGTGGAGTTTTAAGTTCATGGGAAGCGATGGAGACAAAGTCCGAGCGCGCCTGAAGAGCCGCTTCCCGTTCTTTATTGATGGCCCCGAAGAAGAGCCCAGTAAGACACATGGAGGCCAAGAAAAGCTGAAGAGCAAAAAGGCTCTCTCCCATGCTTCCATAAATGAATGGCCCCAGACCCAGGGCCGTGCACCAGACAGTGATAACGAAAATAAGGAGCATAAAAGCGGTCGTCGCGTGCTGACTAAAACGCAGAGTCGCCCAGATGAGGAGCAGGTGAACCCAGTAAGGACGCCAGTACATGACTCCTTTCTGAGTAAAGACCATGGTGGTTATGAAGATCACAAGTATGATCAGGACGACCGCTTCTGTCCCTTTGAATTTTTTTGGAGGAAGAGAAAGAGGATGGCGCCACACCAGGATAAAGGGAGTGAAAATGAGAATACTGATAAGGTCTCCGAGAAACCATGCGGGCCAGGCTAGGGAAATAGTCTCAAGGATGCCGTGAAATTGAAGACTCAAGGTCCCAAAACTTGCGGAAATGGTGGCCGAGAAAGCTGCCACGAGAACAAAGATCAAGACATCATAAACCCGGGTCAGTGTGATCCTGTTATGGGCGAATCTTTTAAAAAGATAGGTTCCCACCAGGGGCTCAAGACTATTCCCAAGAGCAATACCCATGGCCGCCCAGATGGGAGCTCCATTTGTCAGGTTTACCACGAAAGCCGCTAAGAAAACGGCCACTCCCAGCCGAGGTCCAAAGAGCAGAAGAAAGAAAAAGGCGATACCTGAGGGAGGCCAGATGAGACTTGCAAACCCGCCCACAGCATCGAACAGAAGTCCAATCTTTGCGGTCCCTAAGTAGAGGAGAAAAAGGGCGAGGAATTTAATACACACTCCTAAGATAAAGCTTACATAGTGTACGTAACTTCCCTTGTTCTCTAAATCATTTTCTTGATAAGAGTTTATGAGATTTTGAATATTTGAGGTCCATAATGAAAATCACTATCGTATTATCAGTGCTCTTTCTCCTTCCATCCCTTGCCAAGGCCACAATCCCGGAGGCTTCCGGTGTGACAAAAGTAGGGGACATGGTGGTTATCGCCGGGGATGAAGAGCCCCGCGCCCTTTGGACATCTAAAAATAAACGGACGCCAGAGAAAATAAAGGTTCAAGGACATTGGGATGATTTAGAAGGACTTGCGACTCTGGATACCTCCCGATTCTTTGCCATCACCTCCCAGAGTCTCACCAAGAAAGGGAAGCGCCGTCCAGAGCGGGAACAGCTCATGCTTCTCACATCAGCACCTAAAATCTCCGTTGAAAAAATCTTTTCTCCCCGGGAATCCATCCTGAAATTCCTTGAAACTAAACTCGCTGGGGAAATCGACATGAACATTCTCCGTACCGGTACTCCTGATGAGGGGGGACTCAATGTGGAAGGGCTCGCTTACACGAATGGAAAACTCTATCTTGGTCTGCGCTCACCACTTACGAGAAATGGAGAAGGAATCATCATCGAAATGTCTAATCCTGCGACTAATCCAATCCCAACCCGTGTCATCCGGGTGCGTTTAGGAGGAAATGGAATCCGGAGCCTCGATGCGGATCAGAAAGGGCTCATCGTTTTAAGCGGCCCCTCGAGTGATCAGGGAAGTGGATTTGGACTCCACCGAATGAACCTTATAACAAACGAGATTAACCCTTTGAGACTTCCGGGTTTTGAACGACTTATTCGTCCTGAGGGAGTCATCACGGAAGCACCCGGCTCCTATCTTTTTGTCCAGGACTTTGAGAATAGTGAAGATGACGAAGTGATCGTGAGGATTACTCAAGATCCTTAGTCATGACGGCCGAGACATTCAGTTTTCCAATCTCCGTGGCATAACTATAATTAAGGCCTTCTGGTTTATCACATGCCGAGTGATAGCACGGGGTCTTTGTGGACCAATCCTCGATAGTGAGAATCGAGGGAACACCGGCCTTCAGGAAAGGAACGTGATCTGATCCCCAGGCGCCGATAGTGATCTTGGTTTTAAGAGTCGTATAATTTGAAGCAAGGTCAGCAAAACTTTTGGCCAGAGAATCATAAGGTGCATCTGTCTCAAGTTCCACGATGCCATTCTTATTCCATCCCACCATGTCCATATTGATCACAAGTTCGAGGTTTTGAATCTCTCCACTCTTCGTGAGGAGACCAGCGTAGTGATGAGCCCCCTTAAGGCCACTCTCTTCTCCATTGGTAACAAAGAAGCGTATGGTTTTCTTATTTTTATAAGTAGAGAGAACTCTGGCCATCTCCATTAAGACAGCTGTTCCGGAAGCATTATCATCGGCCCCGGCATAATTTTTTCCCACCGAATCCATATGGGCCTCAACGAGGATGACCTTTTCAGGATTCATTGAACCTTTCTTTTCGGCCAGAACTGAGCAGCGCTTAGAAGCATAACAAATCTGACTTGTTTCAAATCCCAGTTCCGAGAGATTCTTTTCAATCTCTTCAACTGCTTTGATATTGTCGCTCGTACCAACCAGCCTTGTCTTATAGCTTGCAAGTTTAATCACATAATCCCGGATAAGGGTCTCGGAGAGTTTTGCAACTTCCCGGCGGATGCGGGCATTCACAGGGGAGAGGGTCAGAGGGGAGTAAGTGTAATGTTTTTCTGAACCATCCAGGGGCTTTAAGTGCTTAAGAGCTGAGGCCGGAAGATTCTCTCCTTCTACAATCCAGAGGCGGCCCTTTTGGGAAACGGTTCTCACGTGCTCTTTTATTTCTTCCACATCGTGGGGGTGCTGACTGATCACCTGGTAGCGGACAGCAAAGGAGGAAGAACTAAGGAGAAGGGCACTTAAAAGGAGAGTTTTTTTCATCCTTTGATGCTGCCATGGGAAAGAAGCTTTTGGCACTAAAAACTTACTAAAGGACTTAACCCGTGAAAGTCTGCGGCTTTTAATGCATCCCCTGTTTTAGATAGAATGCTTAAAAGGCTTTCTATGGAAAATATCTATCCTCATTCTTCACTGCAACTTCTGGCCGAAAACCTGTGGCAGATTGAGGGGAGCCTTCCCCACGGCGTGCCTCTGCCTCGCAACATGATCATCTTCCGGACTAAGAGCGGTAAACTCTGGATTCACTCTCCAGTGGCAGTGGATGAATCTACAAAAAAAGAGATTGATGAGCTTGGTGAAGTTCACTGGATTGTGGTCCCCAATGATATGCACCGGATGGATGCTCCTACCTGGAAAAAAGCTTATCCCAAGGCACTCGTCCTCTGTCCTCGAGCTGCGATGGAAAAAGTTCTCGAGAAAGTAACAGTCAACGTGGCCTGCGAAGAAGAATTTAATTCCGGAGAGATTCTGGCCCACACTATGGCCGGCGCCAAGAGGACGGAATTAGCTTACGAATTAAGGCTTAAGTCGGGCAAGGCCCTTGTTATAAATGATCTTATCGTCAATGTTCCCGCCTTACCGGGGGTGTTAGGCAAAATACTAAAGTTCACAGGCCGCATCGGAAGTTTCCGGGTTCCTACCCCTCAGCGATTTCTTTTTCTTTTTCAAAGACGACTCTACAAAAGATGGCTTCGTCTCATGGCTCATAAGGGGTTTACCGTCGTCACTGTCTCCCATGGAAAGCCGGTTAAGAAGAATGTCTCTTCCTGGCTCATGCATGCAGCCAATTCTCTTTAGAGGGCCGATTGTTTAGTGATAATATCCCTTAGTTCACTGATCTCTCTTCGAAGACTCCGGATCTCTTCCTCGGTTGAAAGTTTTTTCTCCTCGCGCCTGACCTTACCCATAAGATAGGATGCCAGGCTAGCGGCGACATAGCCAAAGACCGCAAATCCGTAAACCGCTAGACCAAAGGCCAAGGCACGCCCCTCAGCACTCTGAGGAAAGTAATCGGTCCCCATGGTGGTTACCATCATAGCACTCCACCAGAGTGCTGATCCAAAGCTTGAGATGTAATGCCCGGGTGCTCCTTCAAGATTCATAATCCCCGCAGCACCGGAGAAGATCACCATCACAGTGAGGCCTAAAACGTAGAGAAAGACCCGGCTGACAACTGATCTGCTTAAGGAGCGCATGCCCCTGTTTATGGAGCTGATGATTTTAAGCAAAGAGAGCCCCCGCAGTCCTCTTAGGTAACGAAAGACCCGTAAAAAGCGGAAAATCCGCAAAGCGGGAAGAAACAGTGAAATGCCTGTCAGCCAGTTGTGGGAGAGATAGATTTTCTTTTTCGGCGCGAGGGTGAATTCAATCAGAAAATGCAGAGCGAAGATGATCCAAATAATCGTCACGAGAGTTTCTAAAAGAGGGGAGAGTCCCCGGGAAAGTTCAAGGAGTGTGAGGGCCAGCCAGGCGAAGGCCAAGGTGTCCATGATGGGGGTAAGAGTATTTTTGATGGTCACAAGGAGCGACCAGCGCTCCCGGATAAGGTCCTTCAAGGAAATCCTTTTTTTATTGAACCACCGGAGCACTACGGATGAG
>CAZPFM010000169.1:0-6101 GCA_964585845.1 uncultured Bacteriovorax sp. | reverse complement strand
CACCAACATCCCGGCAAACCTTAAGTACACAAAAGAACATGAATGGGCCCTCGTTGAAGGCGACATCGTCACAGTCGGCATCACTGACTTTGCGCAATCAGCACTCGGCGACATTGTCTTTTTGGAAGTTCCAGAAGTCGGCACAGACCTTAAGTCTGGTTCCACATTCGGCGTGGTCGAGTCTATTAAGTCTGTTTCTGATCTTTATGCGCCTATCACGGGCGAAGTGACAGCTAAAAATTCTGATCTTGAGAGTTCACCAGAAAAGATCAATTCTGAGCCGTACGAATCCTGGCTTATTAAAGTCAAGGTGAAAGACCAAAATGAACTCAGTAATCTTTTATCAGCAGAGCAATATCAAGAGTTCTGCAACACGTCTCACTAAACAAACACAGGGTCATTTTCATTCGGAAATGACCCTTCTTGAGTTTCCCTCAAACTTTTTATTTGGCCCTTCTCGAAATTAACAACACCAAAAATTTTTAACCTAAAATTTTTTCTGATGGGGGAAATCAGTCTTTACGAATGAGCTGGCAATGGCCATACTGCCGATCCACCAGCTAAGCCGTTACCGTGAAGGAATTTTTTTGATGGAATCCATTCAGCTCCTCAATACCGCCATTATCAAAAGCAAAGAGAAAAAACTGAACCAGTCATTCGAAGAGCGACTGAACCAGGTTTGTCATTCTCCGGTTATTGAGATCTTGAATAAGTCCATCACTCAGTATGCTGAGACCCAGAAAATCTCCCGCGACCAGGCGGCCCTTCAGGTGATTGAAGCCATCCGTGAACTCGATTCTATTTGGTCTGATTATGTGGCCATGGAAGGGATCGATCGCTTAAAAAATCTTCTCAAGGCCCACCACTAAAAGCAATTCAGCCCTGACTTATTCATCAATTCGCCTGCTAAATCCCCTTTGCTGTCTAATCTTTGGTCACTTCTAAGCCTCTAAATGAAGGTTTTTCAATCCCTCTATCTTAATTGTCCTAGACGGCTGAATATGACCTCATACAATTTGAAGACCTCCTGAGTAAAAAGGAAAACAAATGAATAGCTTAAAAAATGCATTCACGATCTTGACCGTATTTCTTCCCCTCATGGCTATCGCTGATTCACAGTTTGACTCAATGACTCTTTCAGATATTTTTGAGCACGGCTACTTCATTGAAGCGAGTATCAATCGGGATATTGGTCACACTGTTCACCACTTTGACACAAAGGTTGACGTGAGCAGTTATGGGCGTCTCGGTCTCGGATGCTTTATTTCACTTCAGGGGAGAAGAAATTTGCACCCAATGATCCTGAAAAAAGGCAGAAGCATCTTATTAGACTCAAGTTACCCTACACGCCCGGGAGGATACGGAATTGGAGCTTCTCTTGGGATTCAAAACGAAAAGTTTTTAAAAGGTATGGAAGTTAGTAATTTAAAATCTAACTTTCCTGATATCACTCTGGGCAAAATGAAAGAGGCCTGTGATCTAAAATTTAAAGTTATCAAAGGAGACTGGGCTCCATACCAAGAAATTTAATGAGTGTTCCCAGAGAAAATGGGAGTGCTCTTGATTCAGCTTTTAACGACAAAACCCCATTCGATTTCTGCTTTCCCATTTTTGAGAAGTCCTCGCGGAGGATTTGGAAAAGGCCCTGCCTGATTAAAGGATTCGATCGCCGCATCGTCGAGTTCCTTAACTCCAGAAGCACCAATGACTTTTACCCGGATGATCTCCCCTTTTTCATTCAGGGTAACCTTGAGGGAAGTCACGAGATTCTCTGAGGCCGGAAGGCGACGGCCAGCGCGGAAGATATTCGCTGCTTTTTCCTGCAGGCTATTACCCCAGAACTGTTCGAGTTTCTGTCGGATGCGGTGATAGAAGCCGTAGTACTTATACTCAACGGTATTGAGATAGGTGAAGTCGCCGGTCTGGATTTCTTCCACATAGTCATTGGTGGCCGATAATCCAAAACTCTCCACATCTCCATTTTCCATACCCTGCTTCATGGCAGAAGCGGGATTGCGCTCAGGCTTTTGAATCTGGGCACCTGTTTCCATCATCCCAATGTCAGAAAGGCGCAGGTCTTTCAGGGCTTTTTGCTTGGCTGCCTGCCTTAGGGTCTTCTCTCTTTGAGTAATCTTCGAATTTCCTTTGGCCGCTTTTTTAAACTTATCCACGCGCTTAGAGACTGTTTCTCGCTCAAAGAAGCGATCCTTATCGCTTAAGAAAGCTTCATCGCTTTTCTTCTCAACAGCAGAGTCTTCAGACTGAACGATCTGGCGTTTGGATTCAAAATTTTCTTTTGCTGATTCCTGGATGAGACGGAGCTTGATCATCTCGGGCAGAGCAGGTGCCGAGTGGACAAATTCTTTTCGAAGTTTGGATCCCAATATCAGGCAATGGAGGAAGAACATCCCGCCTAAGGCATAGTAGAAAAACTTCTTATCATTTGTGAGAGAAAACATAGGACCCCCGCAGGAGTCCTATCGTCATTTTGAACGGAATAATTACTGATTCTGATAATAACCGTCGTCGTCCACGGTGGTGGTTTCTTGACCACCTTGCTCGGAGAAGTAATTGGATTCCGCATCGGGGCCAAATCCTTGAACATAGGATTCGAGGAATCCCTCTTGCCCTTCAGGCATGGGTTTTCCTGTCTCCCGGTTCACCATCATATGAGTGATCCCATCAGGAACTGGGAATTCGGGATCGCCGTATTTCTTAATGGCCGCTTCCACATAATCGGCCCAAATAGGAAGGGCCGAGCGAGTCCCGGTTTCCCCGAAACCCAGAGGTTTAGGATCATCGAATCCCGTCCAGGTTCCCACAGCTATATTGGCCGTAAAGCCAACAAAGAGAGCATCCACATAATTATTGGTTGTCCCGGTTTTGCCCCCGATATTAGGACTAATATGTCCTGCCGAGGATCCTGTTCCAAAGTGGGCCACACCTTTAAGAAGATTACTCATGATATAGGCCAGGCGAGGGTCATAAACTTGCTCGTTTGAGAGCTTGGTATGAAATGGATTGATCTTAGGTTCCGGAGTGACTCCATCCTCAGCGACTACTGGCACTTCTTCTTTTGGTTTCTGTTCCGTTTCCTTCCATGGCGCATCCGCTGGCGGCACAGGATAGGTTTCACCAGAGCGGTCTTTAATTGAAAGAATGTTTTGTAAGTGGATCGCTCGACCTCCATTAGCAAAAACAGCGTAGCCCTTAGTGAGTTCGGCCAGACTGATACCGAAAGAACCTAAGGAGAGAGACATATCTTTTGGAAGGTCGGCACTAATATGAAGTCTTTCGGTAAATGTTCGCATCTTATCCACACCAAGATCCTGAACCAGGCGAATCGTTGGGATATTCCGACTCACTTCAAGAGCGCGCCTCAGAGTCATAGGCCCTTTAAAGTCCCCGTCATAGTTACGTGGCTTCCAACTGAGGGAATTATCCACACCCCCTAACGCCTGAGGAGAATCCATCAAGACGGAAGAAGGGTTGTAACCATTTTCCAAAGCAGCGGCATAGATGAATGGTTTAAAAGCAGAGCCGGGCTGACGAAGGGACTGGATAGCGCGGTTAAACTGGGACTTCTGAAAATCAACTCCTCCCACAAGAGAAAGGATCTGACCATTTCGCGCATCGATGGCAATAAGAGCACCTTCGACTTCAGGTTCCTGATCCAGTGCCCCCTGAAAGAACTTCTGCTTGGAGAGAAGCTTTCTCAATGTCTGATCTTTATAACGCTTAAAAAAGTCATCGCTAATGAGTTCGCTGGAAGGAACAGATTTCTTTTCAATTCGAACCAGAACAACGTCTCCTTTTTTCACAATCTTCGAAGGAGTCTTCATGGGAGGATGATAAATCGGCGACTCACTGAATTCGCGCTTATGGGCCCAGTCAAAGCCAGTAGAAGGAATCATGATCCGGGTTCCACCAACACTCACCAGAATGGTTTTCTTGAGATCACTGACTTCAAGCACGACACCTTCGTAAGAAGTTCCCGGCTCGAGAAATTCCAAGAAAGGATCTGAGCTTGGATTGCCGACATCCACCAGACTCGCAAAGCGCTCGTTGATTTTGGAGCGCTCAGTTTCAAAGTAATCGAGTCGCTCGGCCAGGGCCTGATCATCTTCATGAAACTCAAAAATATTCTTACCTTCAGCGGTGAAATTAAAGTAGCTGGATTCTTTCCGAAGAATTCTCTTCCGCTGGGTAGAAAGAAAATTCTTAATTTCATCTTCCTGAGCAAGATGCTTGACCGGTCCACGGAAACCCTGACGCTTATCAAGTTCCTTGGCCTTGTCTTTCACTGAGGATTCAGCTTTTTCCTGAAGGGCCCAGTCTAAGGTCGTGACGACCTTGAATCCATTGGTCAGAAATTCTTCTGTCCCCACTTGCTTCATCACTTCCTGGCGAACCCAGTCCGTGAAGTGCCCGCCCTTCATCTCATTCGGGATACGGATCCTCATGCGGATCTCTTCTTCCAAGGCTTTTTCGTATTCTTCCTGTGTGATCTTCTTAGTCTCATAGAGACGCTTTAGAACGTAGTTTTGTCTCATCTTGGCGTATTTAGGATTCACATAGGGAGAATATCTCCCGGGCGCCACCAGTAGACCCGCCACCAGTGCGGCTTCAGCAGATGTCGCCTCATCGAGTTCCTTATCGAAGTATCCTTTGAAGGCGGCCTTCACCCCATAGTAACCACCACCAAGGTAGACCTGATTGAGGTAGAGATAAAGAATCTCTTCTTTAGAGAACTTCTGTTCAATCTTGCGGGCCAGAAGAAGGTCTTTAATTTTTCGGGAGATGGTTCTCTCTCTAGAGAGAAGAAAGGATTTTGCGACCTGTTGAGTGATGGTCGATCCACCCTGAACGAGGCGCCCCTCTTTTAAGTTCACCACAAAGGCCCGGAGAATACCGTAGTAATCAATTCCCTCATGTTGAAAGAAATTATCGTCTTCAGCTGCCAGGAAAGCCGCAACCACCCGAGGAGGGATCTTTTCAAACTCCACCACATCCCGGGTCTCTTTTCCAATATCCAGCAGGAGTTCTCCATCCCGGGAAACAATCTGTGAGTTTTGAGGAGGATTATAATCTTTTAAAGAATTGATCTGGGGTAGATCCAGGGAAATGAAAAAGAAGAGACCGAGGAGGGCCACGATTCCCATCAATCCTAATGAGAGTAAGACGGCCAGAGTTTTAATCAGACGTTTCAAAGCGAATCCTTAATAAAAATGACTAAGGGTATTTTAAGGCAAATTGAGATGAAAGAAAGGATTACTCTTGATAATCGATTTCTTTGAGACTATCGCTCAGGATTTTGATCTTCTTCTCAGCGGACTCTAATGTCAGACGGCATTTTTTATAAAGTTCGATCCCTTTTTCAAATCGCTTCAGACTTTCATCGAGATTGATATCACCCGACTCAAGTTCTCGGACGATCTGCTCAAGTTCCTTGAGTGAGCCTTCAAAGTCAGTGGAGGAAATATTTGCCATGGGAATGCCTTCAGAGTTGGGAGTTTGACAGGGATTTATCTCAGAAAGATTCTCACAGTTGATGGATTTCGACAAGGTATCGAGAGGTTAGACCCCGGCGGACGAAATTGCCCATGCTAGGTTTCTGGCGGTCTGGTTGCTAAAATTTCCCAGAGGGCATAATTTTGCCCGCTCCATCAGGATGATCGAGTAAGGAGTTCATGAAGAACATTTGGGTACCGCTTTCAGGCCAAGTGGCGCAGCAGCGGAAAGTCGAAACAATTGCTAACAATGTGGCCAACGCCAACACTGTGGGCTTCAAAAAAGACCAACTTGTCTTCAAGGAACACCTGACTGCTCTCACTAAGGGAGTTGAAGACATCCATATCCCGAGAAAAGAATTTTCACCTGATGACTTCTATCACAGCCAGGGTGCCGAGAACGCCATGGTGGCCGTGGATGGAAGCTTCACCGTCTTTGAACAAGGTCAGCTCCAGCCGACTAATAATCCTCTCGATGTCGCTCTTCAGGGTGAAGGCTTCCTCGAAGTTCTCACCCCAACAGGTGTAAGGTTCACCCGAAAGGGAAATCTCTCGATTAACCGGGAAGGAGAACTTGTAACCGATAACGGT
>CAZPFM010000168.1:0-6127 GCA_964585845.1 uncultured Bacteriovorax sp. | reverse complement strand
CTCCTCCCGCTGCTAGAATGGCGGGATGAAAACAATCATCCTTCTCTCATTCCTGTCTTTTTCACTCCACGCTAAAACTCTTATCCCTAAAAGTTTCACCGCAAACTTTGAGGAATCCATCGTTTCTGTGGCTACCGGAAAAGAGAAAAAGACCTTTGGGAAGATTGCCTACAAGCACCCGGCCCACATCCGCTACGAAGTGACCCGTCCGGAAGAATCGGAAGCGAGCTTTGTGAGTGATGGAAAAACGAGCTGGTACTACCGGCCTCCTTTTGTGAAAGGGGAGAAAGGGGAAGTCACTATTCAGAAAGCTCAGAATCTGCCGCTAGCGAAATTTCTCGATTCTCTTCAGTCTGGCATAGAAAAATCCAAGCAGTATTCGGCAAATTACGATGGGAAGACCTTGAAGCTTGTTTTCAATAAAGCTTCTGAAAAGGAAACAAAGATTAAAGAAGTCATTCTTGAAGCTCCCAAGGATGCCAAGTCAGTTTCTTCTTTAAAAGAATTTGAAAAGATGATCCTTGTGAAGAGTGATGGTCAGAGACTCACTTACAAATTTTCTGATTTCGATGAGTCGCCGGATCTTAAGCCCTCTTCCTTTGAATTCACGATTCCCGCCAATACCAAGATCACTAAAGAATAAGCACCAATAAAAAACCCCCATCCAGTCAATGAAGGATGGGGGCTCTTCGGGTAGGGGATGGGGTAATCCCTGATCCAAGGGGTGCACAATTCCCCTTGAAACTATGATTTGTTGTTTATTGGCCTATCGCCTGAATCAAACACGTAAGACCAAAAACATTCATTGCTATTGAGAGGACATAGAAAGACATTCCCATGCTGAGTCCTTTGTTTAAGCGGCCAAGAGATTTTCGATATAGATATCTGTGGTGTAGTCCTGAGCGGAGCTTGAGATTTCGTTGTGTGAGCCTAAAGTCATTTTTTTGAGACCTTCATCAAGCTGACAGTCCTTATATAAGGAGAGTCCTGATGACGAAGCTTGCCAGTTGCAATTGTGGAAGCTGCAATTAACAAACTGACAATTGCGAAAGTGAACGAAAGAGAAGTCGCAGTTTTCGAAGATGCAGTTTTCAAATCTAACTCCTTGAAACTCTGTTGAGTAGAACACACATTCGGAGAAGACCACTTGCCGGTAGGTGCTCCGAAGGATGCGGGAGCCGGTCCAGGTTTGGTGGGTGTGGACGGAGGAAGCTTCGTGATCATCCTTAATCAGCGCAAAGGCTTCCTGGGTGACTTTCTCAATTCTTTTAAGTACTTGAGCTTGCATGGTCTTCTCCGTGTGCTCTTCCGGCTTTCTGCCGGTTCCTGACTGCAATGATATGACATCTGACTAATTGCGTCAAGAAATAAAATTGCATACAGAAATTTTTTTGCATTCCGATAAGGAATTCAAGGGGGTGGATTATGATCCGCTTTAATCAAGACTTTGCTGAAAATTTCTTAGGTGTCGTGCGTAAGTACATGCAATTACGCGGCGGAATGAGCCAGAAAGAGCTTTCCGAAGCCACGAACGTGGGAATTTCCACCATGAGCCGTTTTCTCAATTTGAAAACGAGCACGGTAGATGAGCAACTTGTCGCAAATCTCATCGCAACATTAAACATTCCCCTGCATGAAATTATTGATGGGGTGGACGAAGATTCTACCGAGACCCTCAAACGACTCGTGCAATTTTATAAAGACCAGAAATCCGCCGATGAGCCCATGGAGAGTGGGATGGGGGATGCCAAGACCCGGACTGAAGCAAGCTTTAATATGGGCGGGAAGAAGCATTCCGTTCCCTTTGGAGAAGCTTCCAGCGTTGGGACAAAAACTGATATCTCTATCCGCGATAAACTTGAAACACTCTCGCCGAGACAGAAGGCTTACCTCACCGACTTTCTGAACTTAAGTCCTGCTGACCGGGACTTGATGGTGGATCTCGGGGACGCGGTCTTTAGGTACTTTAGACAGAGGAATATTCAATTTTGAAGAAGCTCTTCCTTTCACTCATTCTGACAAGCACTGCATTCGCAGCGCCGAATCAGCTCGAGGTCTGGATCCTTTCTAATAAGAAAACTTCTCATGTTGAGCATCTTCTCTCTCCTTCATACAAACGTTTTGCCGCCACTGCCGAGCTTGCCTGTGAACCCATGGGAGAGTTTTGCTTTGATCCTCAGGTGGGTCTCTATAAAAAAGATGATGAGAACTCCCTTGTTGAGGCTAAAGAGATTCATGATAATTCAGGGCCTGCCATGGCCCATGGTCGCTCCCTGGACCGCAACCTCATCGATTGCGATAAAGGGAATTACTTCGATGTCTTCTGTGGCAAGGCCAAGGCAGAGAAAGAAAAAGCCGCACCAAAGCTTGAGATCTGGGTGGATACTTCTTCTTCAATGAAGGAATTTGATTATTCGGATGAGAATGGAGGCTGCTACCGGAAGAGTCTTCTCACCCGGCTTGATAAGAACTGCGGTTTTAATCAGAAAGTGAGTGTCATGCAATTTGATACCTCTCTTAAAGAGGCCGGCACCATGGAATCCCTCTGTAACAACCGAGGGCTTAATGATTATAAGCGGATGATTGATTGGATCGAGCGATCAGTTGCAAAAAAACTCGTCATTATCACTGATATCTATGAGCTTCAAAAAGACTTCGCTGATTACATCGCTTCGAAGAATGGAAAGATCATTGGCGATCGGGATCCTTTCACCGCTAAAGAGCTTCTCGATAAAGTGGATGAGCTTGCCAAAGTCTGCCGGTAGATTCACAATCCGTTCATGAGCTTTCCTGCCCTCATCAAATGGTCTCAGAAAGAATTCCCTCATCTTCCCTGGAGAGAAAACCGCTCCCTGTACCGCACCCTTGTCTCTGAGATCATGCTTCAGCAGACCACCGTGGGGACAGTCAAAAATCATTTTGAAAGGTTTCTCAAAATCTATCCCGATCTTCAGTCTCTCGCCGATTCCACGGAGGAAGAACTCCTCGTGGCCTGGAAAGGGCTTGGCTATTATCGACGGGCCAAGAATTTAAAGAAAATTGCTGAGGCCCTGGTGAATGATCATGAAGGAGACTTTCCTTCTGACTTGGACCTTCTTCAAAAAATCCCGGGGATAGGGCCCTACACGGCTAATGCTCTGGTGGGGATCGGGATGGATCAGCGGGCGCTCGCGGTCGACGCTAATCTTGAGCGAGTGATCGCGCGCTTTTTCGGGATGAAGATTCCGAAAGGGCTTAAGCTTCAAAAAGAAATTTCTCGCTCATTTAAAGCCAAAGAAATCTTTTCTACCAAGCTCTCTTTTAGGGCCTTAAACGAAGCTCTTATGGATCTGGGACGAACCATCTGTCAGGCGCGAAGAGCAAGTTGTGAACTCTGTCCTTTGAAAACTGAATGCAAGGCCTTTCAGTCCAAGAAGCCCCTTCAATACCCTCTGGAAGGAGTGGAGAAGAAAATCGATAAGCATGAGCTTCACCTCCTTCGGGTTTATGTGATCAAAAGGGATAAGGTTCTCGTTTATCAGAAAGAGGAAGAAGAATGGCTCGCTGGTCAGTATGAAGTGCCGACGTTTATTCTTGAATCCACTGACGAGAAACTCACTCAGTACCCGCGCTTTGTTTTCAAGAAAGAGGCGAGTGGAAAATTTAAGTCGGGCATCACCAAGTACACCATCAACAATTCTCTGTGGATAAGTTCTGAAGCGGAGTGGAAAAAAATGAATTTTACCCGCCCTGTGGAATGGCGTTCCCTCCATGATGAAAAATCTAATTTAAGCACCGCTACGATTAAGGGGCTTAAAAAACTCGGTCTTCTCTAGCCAACTGAAATCACATTTTTAAAAAGATCAAGCTACTCTGTTATAACTTTTGTCGGAGTGAGCCTTCCTGTGAATTTTGCTAGGATCTTTCGATGGAGATTCTGGAGCTCAAACATTCAGGCCTCACTTGTGACCTCGGTGGTTTTACCATCGACCCCTTTCGCCCCGTAAAAAATGCCCTTATCACCCATGCCCATGGCGACCATGCTCGGTCCGGTTCGGAGCACTACTTTGCTGTGAAAGACGCCGAACCCATTTTACGAAAACGACTTGGCGATATTCAGCTCACAACTTTTTCCTATGGTGAAGTCTTTAAGCTGGGCGAAGTGGAAGTGAGTTTCCATCCCGCAGGCCACATCATGGGATCGGCTCAGGTACGGATAGAGTACCAAGGCGAGGTCTGGGTTTTCACGGGAGACTTTAAACGGGATCCGGATCCCACCTGCCCGCCTTTTGAGGTCGTGCCTTGTGATGTTTTTATTTCGGAGGCGACGTTTTCACTTCCCGTTTACCGCTGGCCTTCTTTTGAAGAAGTCATGAAGGAAGCCCATGAGTGGTGGATGAAAAATAAGGAAGAAGGATTTAATTCAGTGATCTGCTGTTACGCCTTGGGGAAGGCCCAGCGGGTGATTGCAGGATTGCGGGAACTCACCCATGACACAATCTGGGTCCATGGCACCATCGATGAGGTGAACCGTTGTTATGCTCAAAACGGAATGGAGTGGGAGAATGTTCACAAAGTTCCTTTAAGTGATGAGGGGAAGGGGGAGAAGCTCAAAGATTCTCTTATCCTCTGCCCCCCTTCGGCCCTAGGATCGGCATGGGCCAAACGTCTTTCACCGAAGAAAGTGGCCTTCGCCTCAGGGTGGATGCGCCTTCGGGGGAATCGGCGGCGAAAAGGTTATGAGAGAGGATTTGTGATCTCTGATCACGCCGACTGGCCAAGCCTTCTTAAGACCGTGGAAGAAACCGGATGCTCAAAGGTCTATTTCACCCACGGGCAAACCGACTCCATCATTCAGTATCTCCGGGAGAAGGGAATCTCTGCTTATGATCTCAAGATGCCCTATGAAGTGGATGGGGAGAGTTGAATGGAAGAATTTGCTAAGCTCTTTAAGAATCTGGATCAAACCACATCCACCCTAAAAAAAGTGGATAGCCTCAAAAATTATTTTCTGGAGGCTCCACCGGAAGAAGCCTGTTGGGCCCTGTATCTTATCGCCGGAGAGAAAATGGTCTCCGGAATCAACCGCACTTTCATGGCCGAAGCCTTTTGTGAGTTCATGGCAATGCCCATGTGGCTTTTTAAAGATTCTGGATACCATGTGGGGGATCAGTCTGAGACCATGGCCCTGATCCGGGGACCCATTGAAAATCCTCAAGAGCCTCCCCTTCTTTCCAAGCTCGCTCACGATCTTGCTGGTCTTCGTCGTAAAAGTGATGAGGAAAAAAAGGAAATGCTTTTTCATTTCTGGCGCTCCTACCAGGAAGACATACTCTTTCTCATTCATAAAAGCCTTCGAGGTGGATTAAGAGTGGGCGTCTCGAAGAATCTTCTCATCCAGGCCCTGGCCCAGGTGGCGGGAGTGGATAAGGAGACCATGAGTTTTCGCCTCATGGGGGACTATGAACCGACACCAGAGTATTACAATTCTCTTCTTACGAGCGAAGTCACAGTTGAAAGAGTTTCAAAGCCTTATCCCTATTTTCTCGCCTCTCCGGCCGAGAAGCCCCGGGAAGTCTTCATGGACTGGAAGGAGTGGAGTGTGGAGTGGAAGTGGGACGGGATCCGCTGCCAGGTGATTAAGCGTGAAGGAGAGGTCTTTCTCTGGTCCCGGGGTGAAGAGCTCATCAACGAAAGTTTTCCTGATGTGATTAAACAGGCGGAGCTTCTTCCTGATGGAACAGTCATCGATGGAGAACTTCTTCCCTTTAAAGAGGGCAAGGTCCTCTCCTTTAATGCCCTTCAAACCCGACTCAATCGAAAAAAGATCACTAAGAAAGATCTGGAAGAAACTCCCATCAGCATCATGGCCTACGACATCCTTGAATGGGAGGGTGAAGATATCCGGGAGAAGTCTCTTCGGGAAAGAAGAGAAATCCTGAATTCCATTTCAGTCTTTCCCAAGTCCGAAATCATTGAGATCCAATCTTTTGAAGAAGCTGAGACCCTTCAACTTGAAAGCCGGGACCGCGGTGTTGAAGGCTTTATGCTCAAGCGCTGGAATTCCTCTTACCAAACGGGACGAAAGCGGGGGGATTGGTGGAAGTGGAAGATTGATCCTCTCACCATCGACTGTGTTCTTCTCTAC
>CAZPFM010000167.1:0-6128 GCA_964585845.1 uncultured Bacteriovorax sp. | reverse complement strand
TCTAATCACTGTTTTACCCATTATAAGGGAAAAACTTTCTAGGGACGAGGGGAGGTCAAAATATGTTCTAATAGGAAGAGGAGAATGTCATGAAAAGAGACCACCGCGATTGCTTTTGTGCCCTTTGCAGAACCCCGAGAAAACTTCGCTATGAGCGCAAGATGCGGGCCCGGCACATGGGTCAGATTCTGGTTCTCACCATCTCTCTTGCCGCCATTTTGTACCCTTGGCTCTCCTGGAAAGGTGTCCTTTCCCTGCCAATAGTTTGGGTCATTTTCGAATACACCCGCTCAAGCCTTTACCGAAAAGATCTCATCTGTCCGTACTGCGGATTCGATCCGGCCTGGTATAAAAAAGACGTGAAGATGGCCCGGGCGAAGGTGGAGGAGTTTCTTAAACAAAATCCGGAGAGTCTTAAGATCAAAAAGATCCAGCAATCCGATGATTATATCCTCTCCCAGCTTCGATAATTTAATCCGTCGCAATATTTAGATCCTCTTTTTCACATCTTATCTCCGTTCATAAACGGTCTTTGTTTTTCATTCCCTGTGGGCCAAGGAAAGAAAATTCTCTTTCCCACATTTATCCACCTGCGATAAGAATGAGGACATAGGAAAAACCTTACATTTTTAATTCGCAACCTATGCGACTAAGGAGCATTTATGAGCGTTAACAAAGTCATCTTACTCGGCCGACTCGGACAAGATCCGGAACTCAAGTACACACCGGGTGGTTCACCGGTTTGTAACTTCTCCATCGCCACCACTGAGTCTTGGACAGACAAATCTGGCCAGAAACAGGAAAAAACTGAATGGCACCGGATTGTTGTTTGGGGAAAACTCGCTGAACTCTGTAACCAGTACCTCTCAAAGGGCCGTCAGGCTTTCCTCGAAGGTCGTCTCCAGACTCGTTCTTGGGATGATAAGGACGGAAACAAGAAATACACAACTGAGATCTTAGCAAGCACTGTTCAGTTCATCGGCGGACCATCTCAAGGTGCTGACCGTGGTCAGAGTGTTGATAACAGCAATGGCTTCAACCAGTCGGCTCCTCAGCAGGACTACCAGGTTGCTAACGATGCATCTTTCGCTGCGGACGATATCCCGTTCTAGGCCTTAACTAGATTAAATTAAAGAAGAGGGGACCTTTCGGGGTCCCCTTTTTTTGTCCAGATTCTTTACACCCTCTGCAATAGATTCAGGTGAAGACACGAGAAGACTGAACTCCTTTAAACTGAGGAAAAAACTGAAAGGAGTTCTCGATGAAAAACTGGTCTAAGCTCGCCCTTATTTTTGCCCTCACGACTTCATTCGCTCAAGCGGCCCCTAAGGTCGTGGAGCATGATACATGTATTGTTCGCTCCCTGAGACTGGATAGCGGAAAACTCTTCGGAAATAATTTCACTGCGGACATGAGTCTGGACTCCACTAAGGATGCGATCCGGATCCTGGAACAGAAAGGCTATGTCTTCGATGAGAAATTCATCGAAGAGCGGACGATCGTAAAGGAAGGTGAGAATAATTTCGGCCTTGACCTCATTGTTTACTCTAATACGGGCATCTATATGGAACGCCAGGACACTGGCCAGGGCATGATTAGCAATGCCATTTATCGGACTGGGCAGTTTTTCGGAAAGCAGGTTCAAGAAATTGAACTTAAAGTACTGGGAAGAGGAATTTCGACGACGAAGAAGCTCAGCGGTGGTCAATTCGAGAGTATCACTGGGTACCATCGAATCATGGCGCATAAAACTAAAAACTTCCGTCGATCGAAATTGGCCAAAGATCTCGACTTTGTTCTCCACTTCATTGAGGAAGATTTTCCTCGCTGTGAGATCAATCCGGATATTCAAAGGCATTACGAAGAATAGAAAGTCATTGAAGGGGAGCCGTCGGCTCCCTTTTTTCTTACTCAAGGCACTCAGGGATTTCCTCAACAACTTTCAGCGCCATCCCAAGTCTCGTCGAGAGCTTGAGCTTGAAGACCTTGGTCTCCCGCTTCGCTTCGTATTTTGTCTCTCCGATGCTGATAGAAAAATAGTACAAATCTGAGTAGAGGAGCCCATCGATGGCCAGGGCGATCTTACCCGGATCTCCTTCGTAGCATACCTGTGTAGTCTGATAGTAGCCGATGCTCGCACGGTTCGGTTTCTTGAAATCATACCGGTCAACATAGGGAAATACGGTGTACCCTTTTGCTTCCAGCCGCTTAATAACGACTTCAGCTCTTCTAGGAGAGAGAAGCTCGTCCATGTGATCAAGGTCCGCATAGAGGTCGCACTTTTCACTGGCCATAACCTGAGTACAAAGGAGAAGAAGGCAAATGGTGAGGAGAGATTTCATGATGTTTCCTTATTAGTTATTGATGAACTTCTTGCATTTTTTCTTGCCGGTACCGAGGAAGCGCCCGATGGGAGTGGTCACCGCTTCTTTACAGGCCTGATACACATCTTCACTCCGGAGTTCTTCAGTAATGTTGGATGAAAGACCCTTGAGCTGAGTGTAGACTGAATTCGGAAACCAGTACCCAGCAGGGGCGAGGATATAGTAGCAATCATGCCTTCCACTTTCCGTGACCTCGGGGAAAACGTGCCCGGAATTCATCGCCTCAATGAGTTCTGTATCTTCCGGAGTAATGGCCTTACAGGTTTTCCCTTCTGTAAATTTTGACAGCCACCCCTTCACCGTAAGAGGGGAGTCAATGAATCCAGGAAAGCCGGCATCCATGACGAAGAGTTCGTTTGCTTCATTAATGATTGGCGCCACATGATACCACCACTTCTTTGAGGTCTTGGCCGTGTAGAAGATGAAGACCTTGCCGCCATTGAGATCATGGGACTTCTTAAAATCATAGAGCCACATCATCGCCCGGTTAGCACAGATCGATTGGCCAAGATTGATGAAGTCCCTATCCATGTTTTTAAAGAGCTCTTCTTTTGAGAGATTCTTCTCTTTGATATCTTCCACGACCCAGTTGAAATAGGGGACTTCGATGTTGGCGTGGGTGATGGTCGAGATCGTCAGGGCAAGAGCAGTGATTAGTGTTTTCATAAAGACTCCTTTAAGTGTGGAAAGCCGGGCCACAATATCTAAGGTAAGTGCTTTTATAAAATTTATTATTTTTACAGATATATAAGTTATAATTATGGGTAAATAGAGGTTAAGTTATGAATTTTACAACAGATCAGGTCCTAGCCTTCATCGAAGTGGCTCGCAAGGGAAGCTTTTCTAAGGCAGCAGTTCAATTGGGGGTGACCCAGGCGGCCCTCTCGCTTCGGATTAAGAAGCTTGAAGATGGGTTGGAGAAATCTCTTTTTGTTCGTGATAAGTCCGGGGTCTCTCTCACTGAGGCGGGAAAGGCATTTCTTCTCTTTGCAGAGACCTTTGAGGGTCTTGCTAAGGAATATCTGGGAAACCTCTCCGGCCAATCCTCCCATGAGATCGTGGGAAATCTTCGTATCGGCTGCTTCTCAACCATCGGCCGCTCCCTCGTGCTACCCGCTCTCTCAGAGCTCTTGAAGAAAAATCCTGGCATCGATTTTAGCTATCACATCCGGGAAACCCATGAGCTCCAGCGGCTTCTTCAGTCTGGGGAGGTGGATATGATTTTCCTTGATCAGGAAGTGAAGCGGGAAGGATTAGTTCAGGAATTTCTGGGCTTCGAGGAATTTGTCTTCATCACCAGTAAGAAAAGTCAGGGCTCGGAGATCCATCTCAATCATGATGAAAACGATCTCATGAGCTACAAGTACTACGACTCACTGGGGGAAAATAAAGAGCGTCTCAAGCGGCGATACCTTGATGAGATTTACTCTGTGATGGATGGAGTGGCCGCAGGTCTCGGGGTATCGATCCTTCCTTATCACCTGGCGAGAGAAAGAAAAGATCTCCTCATCCCATATCCGAAGAAGCGGCTTAAGTCCCCGGTCTATCTCTGTTATAAGAAGCGCTCCTATTACACCCGTCTATTTAAGACGGCCAAGGTTGCAGTCTCGGAATATTTCTCTAAAAATCTCAACCAAAATTGATTAGAGATTCGGGCTTTAACCCATTGAAATGTAGATAACTTTAAGCGTGGCCACTCCACAGATTCGGGAAAATGGTACAATACCCGGATGCAAGGAACGCAGAGTTTTTTTTCCATTCGCCACGATCTGATTGTGACAGACGAAGTGCTGCCCTATGACCTCTTCGTTAATTCTTCTGTCGTGAAGGAAAAAGAAAAATTTGTTCGCATCTTTGCTCACGGTGGAACTCTATCCAGTGATGAGATCCAGGAATACCACCGGAAATACACTCAGCTCTATGTTCCTGAAGGACAGCGCTCGCTTTACATGCGAAGCCTGGTTAAATCCTCACAGGACGATGTGGTCAAGACGAATGTCATTAAAGATACGGCGATCACTTACCTGAACGAGATCTTTAATTCCGGGAAAGAGTTCTCTACAGAGATTCTCTCCCAGGGGATTGAAAACTGCCGTGAAGTCGTCGAGAACATGGTGGATGTTCTCGATACCCATAATATTGATTCGCTCAGAAATCTTATAACGAATCTTAGTTTTCACGATTTCTACACCTACGATCACTCCATCAATGTCTCTATGTATTGCATCACTATCTATAAGGCCGTGAATCCGAAGGCCCGCAGACGGGAGCTCATGCACGCAGGCCTTGGGGGTCTTCTTCACGATCTTGGTAAGGTAAAAATTCCGACGACGATCCTGAATAATCCAGGGGGACTCTCGGAAGAAGAGTATCAGACGATTAAAAAGCACCCGGACTTCGGAATCGATCTTCTTCTCTCAGGTCACTGCGAAGTCTCAAGCGACATTGACCTAAAGATCATTGCCCGGGTGATTCATGAGCACCATGAGAATTTTGATGGAACAGGCTACCCTCGAAAACTCAAAGGCAAAGAGGAAATTCATCTCTTAGCGAGAGTCTGCACCATCGCTGACTTCTTTGATGCCATCACCACGAAGCGAAGCTATAACGAAGTCTTGAGCATCCAGGATGCTATGAATGTCATGAGAAAGTTCCGGGGCACAAAGCTTGACCCGGAAATCTTTGATATCTTCGATCACCATGTCCGCTATGTCCGGGCCACGGGAGTGAAGGAACTCAAGCTCTCTGATTCTTTCGACCCGACCCTGCCTTATGATAAACTTCCGGTAGAAGAAATTAAGCAATTTGAAAAAGACATGGCTTTCGGAAAGATCAAATTCGCCGACACATCAAAGAAGAAAAAATCCTGATCTACCGCTGATAGAGAATCTTTTTTCCCTGACGAATTTCCCGCACCAGACGCCGCGTACTCCAGGGACAGTAGTTCCCCACCGTAGAGAGCCACTCTTCAAGATGATCTTCCACGTACATAAATGAGCCATCGCAGACTTCCGTAGTGAGATCCGCAAACTCGACTTTCTTTGGATCAATCCGGAAGCTCCACTCATGACGGCTGTGAGGAATGACTTCTTCTACTGGCCCGTTGACCACACCAATCTCCGGGTTTCCTTCTTCATCCCTCACCACGATTCCATCCCGGAAATAAGACTCGAGAGTCTTGATACCCCGGGCATTGGATTCATCGATCTTCACGAGGAAGGGACGCTCTGGCTCCCGTTCATCAACGAGAGTGAGGGTGTAAGCGGTCTTGGCCGCAAAAGCTTCGGGAATAGAAATGAGAAGTAAAAGTATTGGCCATCGTGGCATAGGGTATCTCCTGATGAGGGAAGTCTAGCCAAGCATTCCTTAATACTCATCTAAATGAGACCAAAAGAAAAGGCCGCACAGAGGCGGCCTTTCAGTGTCATTTATTTTTTGTTAATGCTTATTGCTCAGCAGGCATCTTATCCGCTGTCCCTTCCTGAGGAACAACATCGCTGGCAGGAACTGACTCGAGAGTCTTATTCGTTTCCATATCAGAGTTAAGAGGTGCCGCAACAGGAGCTTCGTTATCGAAGAGAGAGCGGTTCGCTGTCTTAGACTTAATGATGGAAAGGGCAATGGAATTGACCATGAACATGATAGCAAGAACGGTAGTCGTCTTGGTCATGAAGTTACCCTTCGCAGAACTAGAGAAGACTGCCTGGGAAGCTCCGCCACCCATGATGGCCCCCATCTCAGCAC
>CAZPFM010000166.1:0-6141 GCA_964585845.1 uncultured Bacteriovorax sp. | reverse complement strand
GAGATAGGGATGAGATCCCTGGCAGAGATCCTGGTAGAAAAGAAAGCCCTGATAATTGGCCTCAAGATCTGAGTAGCTAAAAACTCCACTGGCCCAGTAACCGTGAAGAGTTTTCTCATCCCTGACTCCCCAGGAGATGGCCGATTTTAAAGAAGAAGACTTTTGGAATTTCTCATAATAGATCCGGCCCGTAGAGGCAAAGTGGCTGAGCTTATCTGTTCCAAAGTAAAAGCCATTGACCTGAACATTCGGGGCGAGCCCAAAGTAAGGGATATAGACCCGAAAAGGATCACGGTAGATACTCTCTTCTACATAGTAGAGGCTGGTGGGAAAAATTTCTTCGGAGCTTAAAACACTCAGAAGATGATTTTCCACAGGATTATCGTGAACAAGATGAGACTCAAAAACCTCACCAATTTTCTGAGTGACTTCTTCGCAGCTTAAATCTGGATCACTGGTCTTCAGAACGTGAGTGATCTCATGATTAAAATAGGAATTGATCGCTGGACCCGAATCCCGCAGTTCTTTCTTCCAGGCAAGGTAGTTGTCTGTCTCCAAAGCAGAGGCGGAAAAAGAGATGAATCCAAGAAGTAAAAATAGGCCCTTCACCCTTAGAAGATTATGATTGCACAGACTCATTAGCAAGAACGCTCTCCACTGGGATTTTGTTGAGCGGGATATCCTCCTGAATCTCGGTAGGGATGATGATCCGGAGGGCGTCTGGGACGATCTCAAAGAGGGCAGGAGTGCAGGTCTGGACGTCTCCATCCACATCGATATTGAGAGGCTTTCTGGATTCGATCTTGATCTTTTTCCCTTTCAGAAAGGTCACTTCATGAAGCTGCCGGTAATCTCCTTTTAAGTAAGAAGGAAGGAGACGAATTCCTTCCCACCAGCGCTTCACTTCTGTGCTTAAGCAGTAGAGGGTTTTATCGTCGTAGGCCGCATCCGGATCAATCGTCATCCAGTTTCCATAAGTGCGACCATTGCAGATTGTGATCTGCCAGGTCTTGGTAAAAACCGCCAGGCGATCATCCGCACTCAGAGTGATCTTAAAAGGTTTAAGAGTCTTCCGGAGTTTTAGACCCATGATCCAGAAGGAGAATTTCCCGGTGAGTTTTTTTAACTTCGAAGGAAGCTTCTTATTCACTTCCGTACTGATGCCAAGACCGCAAACATTGATGAAGAGCTTTCCATTCACTTTACCCAGATCAATCGTCACCGAATTGCCGTGATCGATGAGATCAAGAAGGGATTCGATATTGCCTTCAATGTTAAAAGACTTGGCGAGAAGATTCGCGGTGCCTAATGGATAAACGATGAAGGGGATTTTCGTTTCGGTGAGTGAAGGCAGAAGATAATTTACTGAGCCGTCTCCTCCTCCGATGATCACCAGATCAACTGAGCCAGCGTATCGTCTGACGATGGCATTGAAGTCTTCTTTAATTTCAGTCTCGGAGAGTTCGACGAGTTCGTGACCACTCTTTAAGATCGCTTCTTTGATCTCACTGAAGATGCCTTCGCCGGTACGGGCCTGGGGATTGATAAGTAATAATATTTTCTTCACGGTTTGCCTTGCAAGAGGGAAGGAGGGCCTGCAAGAGCATATCCAAAAGCGGACAAAAAAAAAGCCGCTCAAGGCGGCTTTAAGGTTTAATTAAGAACGTGAATCACCCTGCGGTTGCCGCAGCCACAATCCATGCATCGGGCCGTCTCCTGAACCAGAAGATTTTTATAATCCGGCATGTGGGAGAGGAGGAGTTTTGATCCACAGACTTTACAGTCATCGATGGTTTTCTTAACCTGCTCAGCTCCACCAAAATACTCTTCAAAACTTTCAAATTTAAAATCGATGTCAGACATATGATCTCCCTCGCTGATATCCATCTTTTCGGCATCTTTCTTGGCGAGAATTAAGAAAATTAGGGCTAGGTAGATTTGGCCGCTTTATGTTAAAAAAGCCCCCATGGAAGAGATCTTTAAGAGAAATTTATTGGGCCTGCGTCAGGGCCATAAGCCCCAGACTTTTGGTGAGGCCATCTTTGGTCCCTTGCCGGGCTTTCTTGAAGGAAAGAAGCGCATCCACTCTCTGCCTAAGCCTTCTGCCCCTGAATTCACGGAAAAAAAACAAGTGATGGAGTCCCTGGAGCGCTTTGCCCGGGATAAGGAAGAGAGTGTGGGTCCTGTGATCCCGGTGGAAGGGGGCGAGATCCATGTAAAGCCGGAGCCCGCTTGGGAGACCAGAAGCTTCTCTGATCTCTCTGGCCTTGAAGAGGTCCTGGCCCTTTCCAAGAATCATCAGAATATTTCAATAGGAAAGAAAACGCCGGGCGAAGTCCGGGTGCTATTTGTGACCGAAACTTTTCGTTCCTGGGAGAGTATCCAGGAAGAGAGTGCGGAAGGCTTTCTTCAGGAAGTTCTTTTAGGCTTTCCGCTTAAGACCGCCGAATTTTTCTCCCGCATGATCGGGGCGATGAAACTTGATCCCCATGAAGTGATTCTCTATCCAGTGGAAGTTAACGGAGAGGAGCGACCCCAGGATGTGATGGAAGTGGCCGCTTTCTTTGAACCGGAGATCATGATCACTCTGGGGGCCAAGGCGAGTAATCTTATTCTGAAGGGAAATGATCGGTTAAACCTCATTCATGGTCAGTTCTTCCAGCGCTCTCTCGGAAATAAGAAGCAAATTCAGATAGTTCCTCTCTATCACCCGTCGATCATCGAAACCAATCTCAATATGAAGAAGACCGCCTGGGCAGATATGCAGAAAATTATGAAGCACATGAAAAAACTTCCATGATTTTCCCGACGTTTATAGTTATGATATTTTAGTCCAGGATTTTTATCTTAATTCCAGGGAAAGGGAATTAATGCTTAAGACAGGAAGTTTACTTCTTTCATTCTTCTTCATTCCATTGAGTTTTGGGGCCATACCGACGGTGAAAATCCTCATCGGGAAGTCCCTGGAAAATGTCGTTGTGGAAGGCACGGATCTAAAAAAGATCTATCATCTGCAAAAATCCTCTAAGTCTTATCAGGGTCGCAAGGCTATTTCCTTTAACTGTGCCCGAGGAAAAAGGGCCCTGGCCTCCTCTAATCCTCTTCTGGTGGCCACTCTCACTTCTCCTACGGGACTTATCTCCTGGGGAAAGCACAAGTACCAGGGAGACCTCCAGCTTCTGGCTAGTCCCAATCATTTAAATTGTGATCTTGTTAATGAGATTCCCCTTGAAGCTTATCTTCGGACTCTTCTCTCCAAGGAAATGAATGGGACCTGGCCGGTGGAAGCTCTCAAGGCCCAGGCCGTGGCGGCCCGGACCTATGCTTTCCAGCGCCTGCGGGCCCAGGGAAAAAACGCTGACCCCGGGAAGCTCTACCATCTTGAGTCCTCTGAAAAAGATCAGGTCTCGGGAAACTTCTTTGACGTGACTGAGAAAACTCTTCTCGCCTCTAAAGATACAGAAGGGGAAATCCTGATTGGACCCACGGGAAAAATCACTCCGGCCTTCTTTCACTCTAAGTGCGGAGGCAAAACTCTTCGACCGGATCAGGTCTGGGGAGGAGTTGAAGAGGGCTACCGCTCTGTGAACTGCACCTTCTGCGCAAAGACCGGGAAGAAGAACTGGTCAACCAAAGTGAAGAACACAAAACTTCTTGCGATGGTGGATCAGGCCCTTAAAAAATACTATTCCGATGAAGCCCAGACCGGGGCGATTAAGCTTATGCCCGATCATGTGGAGAATTCAGAACTAAGACTCTACGTGGGGGATCGCCTTCATATCATCAAGAAGTCCTATCTTCGGAACACCGTAGGAAGAGAAATTCTACCGTCTAATAACTTCACCATTTCCTCTCTGAAAGGGGCTTTCCGGGTGGAGGGTAAGGGTTATGGTCACGGTGTCGGTCTCTGCCAATTAGGGGCCCTGGAGCTTGCTAAACGGGGCTACAGCTATAAGCAGATTCTTTCCTTTTACTTTCCTCGTCATAAACTTAAAAAAGTCTATTGATGTTAACCCGTCTTAGTTTACTCCTCTTTTTTTTAAGCTTCACCGCCACCGCGAAGGTCGTCCTGATCGACCCTGGTCATGGGGGAGAGGAAATTGGCGCCATTGGCCTTCTGGACGCAAAGAAAAAGGTCTTTGAAAAAGATCTCTCTCTGAGACTAGCGCTGAAGGTGAAAGAGGAGCTCTCAAAATCCACCACTACCTATCTCACCCGAAGTCTGGACCGCACGGTGACTCTTCAGGAGCGAGCGGACTTGGCGGATCTTGTGAAGGCCGATCTCTTTTTATCCATCCACTTTAATTCTTCGACCTCCAATAAAAGCCACGGCTTTGAACTCTATTACCTGGATAATAAGTCCAATGCTGCCATTAAGAAGGTGGAGCGGGCGGAGAACTTCAACCTCAAGGGTGAAGAGCAGGTGGTGAACCAGATCCTTGTGGACCTGGTGGTTCAGCAGACGGTCTCTCACTCCAAAAAACTTTCAAGTTCTGTGCATGAAAAGATTAAACCGGTGCTTAGAAAATATAAGATTGATGACCGGGGAATTAAGGCGGGACTCTTCTACGTTCTGGCCCTTTCAAAGCGCCCGGCACTTCTGATTGAAGCGGGCTTTGTTTCGAATCGGGATGAGCTAAAAAAGATTAATCAGGAAAAGTATCTGACAGAACTCGCTCAGGCGATCGCCGAGGGAGTGCGACTCTTCATTAAAGAAGAGTCGTAAACCAAATTAACGACACATTGAGAATTTCTGACCCACAGAGTTTCCGAAATCCATCATGCGGAAGCGGGCCTCTGTCCCATCGCCAAAGCGAAGAGTGGCCGCAGAAATAGGCTTAAAAGCACAGTTGGAATAGTTTCCGAGTGTGATACCCATCAGCTGACCCTGGGTGAAGGACATATTCCGGGGACAAACATAAGCGATAAAGGTCGGCACACCACCGGTACCCACGATAGCACCCACGTCACCGAAAGAGGTCACACCCACGTAAACATCTCCCGCTGGAATGACAGTGGGGAAGTTAGCGAGCTGAGTCTGGGCCTGCATACGCTGCTGGCTTCCTGTCACACAAGGATTCTCATTAATCACCTGACCAACCTGGTACTGACCAAATTGAGGCGTCTGTTGTCCGGTGTAAGGGTTCGTTGAAGTTAATCCCCAGGGATCACGTTTTCCTGATTTATTATCCTTACCGCAACTGGCGAGGGTCGCTAGTAGCATGCAAGAGAGAGTGAAATGAATAAACTTCTTCATCGAAAACTCCTTCGTCATCGGACGATTGTTTCTCCTAGCGGAAAAGGGCGGGGATCACTTTAGGGAAATTATTGACAGGCATATCTAGTCAGTTATTCAACGGAGAAAACTGCCTAGTAGGCTTCGGCTAACTCTTTGATAAGATTTAGGTATGCGATTCAAGGATAGACTCCGGAAGCTCAATTTTAAGAGACTCTTCAAAGAAGAGGACACCCGTTTTTTTATGGGGGTGGGGTTTAAGGTCGCCGGGATCTCATTTCTTGTAAATTGCATCGTCTTCTATCAAATCTTTCACGTGATCCGGCTCAACTACGGATTCTTTCTCGCCCATGGTCTCACAGATGCTTTAGATCTCTCTACTTTCAACAGCTATATCTCTGCTGAAGCGATGGAGATTCTACCCATCATGTTTATTTTCCACATCTGCCTCTTTTTCATCGGTGTCTATGTGGGCTGGCTGATCCTCCGGCCTTTCCGGGAGATCGGGGAGTACTGTGAGCGGGCCCTTGAAAACCCCAACACTCCCTACAATGTGGATGAGTTTAGTAATTTTCGTCTGCTCACAGGGTTTTCAGCTTTTTTCTTCGAGTTCCTGCGAGATTCAAGAAAGAAAGGGGAACTCCCCGAGCAGAGCATTCCTCCGCAGTATTCCAAGATCCACGCTCCCCGGATGGATCTCATCTATATCCTTCACTTCGGGCTCCTCCTTCTCATTATTTCGATTTGCTCGGCGGTCTTCATCATTGAGACTTCAGATGGAATTTTCCAGAGCATGATTAAACTTGCAGAGAAGACTCTTAATCAGCCGGAGATTGTGAACACTTATTTTTCTTATCAGTCGTTTATCTTAGAGGAGCTTGTCGTCTTGACGGTGTTTTTCATCG
>CAZPFM010000165.1:0-6172 GCA_964585845.1 uncultured Bacteriovorax sp. | reverse complement strand
CCTCTACATCCACGGTATGAGTATGGCCCCCGAGGCGGGAGTCCTTTTCAAAAAGAGTGATGTCATGGTGAGAGGAAAGAAAATGGGCTGAAGCGAGACCTGAGATTCCGCTGCCTATGACGGCGATTTTTTTTCTCATCCTCGGCTCTTAAACATCTTAAAGATTGAGGGAATAAATTTTGGAGTGGTTTTTTTGTATTCCTGGTACTCAGGATTATCTGCGTGTTTTTTCTCAATAAGTGGAACCCCGGAAACTTTAAGAAGAGAAAAGGTGAGGATAAAAGGAGAGATGAAACCCAGGGCATTTCCTGTTCCAAAACTCATAAGGGCAATTCCCCACCACAGAAGACTTTCTCCAAAATAATTCGGGTGCCGGGAGAGATTCCACAGACCGATCCGACAGATGCCTTCTGGATTTTCTTTTTTAAACTCTGATTTCTGCTTATCAGCTATGGCCTCCCAGGTAAGACCCACTCCCCAGAGAAGTAATCCCAGGTAATCAGGCCAGTGAAAAGCCGGTCCTTTTTCCTGAGACACTATCCAGACAGGAAGAGAGATCACAAGCATGAGAAAAAACTGAAGAAGAAAGATCTTTCCATAGGCGATGGCATTGGCCTGTTTCCCCCAGGACTTTCTCATATCAGCGTAGCGGTAATCCTCCGCATGTCCCATATTACGTTTGTAGAGGAATAAAGAGAGGCGACTGGCCCAGATGATGACCATGAGGCAGATGAGGATGAGCCTTGGGCCTACGTTTTCTCCGAAGAGCATGGCCGCCAGAGCGAAACTTCCGATGCCCGCACCCCAGAAGATGTCGATGAGACCAAAATTCTTCTTGGTAATGCTTAAAAGGTAGGCAAAGTGCACGAGAGCAAAAGGGAAGAAGGCGAGGGTGATAAAGTCGTTCATTGCATTCCTGGGATGTACCGATGATTTTAATTTAATTTGCTGAGGATTTAAAAGATCAATCAATTTTGACGCAAGGACAAGTGTTCAACAAGTGCCAGTTGAACTAGAATCTTTCCACATGAAGAACAACTGTTGCGACACTCATTTAACTGAAGATGAGATTCAGGATCTCCTGAGTGGTCACGGAATAAGCCGGACGAAGATTAAAACCCAAATTCTCCTTACCCTGTCAAAGTCCAAAGAACCCCTATCAGCAACCGCGATTCATCAGCTGATAGGTCAAGAAAACTGCAACATATCCACGGTCTGGCGAGGTCTTAAGCAATTCCATGAAAGGGGAATTGTCAGCGAAGTTAATCTCGGCGAAGATTTTTTTCGCTACGAGCTAAAAAACCTAGGCTCTAATGAACATCACCACCATCATGTCCGATGCCGCATCTGCGGAGTCATCCAACATCTTGAAGAATGTGACCTCTCTGAAATCGAGCGAAAGATCTCAAAGCTTGGGTTTAATAAGCTTGAACACTCTTTAGAATTCACCGGGCTGTGTTCAAAATGCTCACGGAAAAAGTGAGTGTTGCCCCGCAGGGCAATTTGCTTTTTGCAAATCACTTGCAGTTTTGGTTTTTCATGCTAATCTCGTTTTCACATATATTTTCATTGAGAAATTCCTCACGGTGGTACACATGATCCTTTTCCTAGCTCTGCTCACTGGTCTCTCCTTTGCTGACACCCAGGTGCTCCGGGGGATTAACGTCACCCACCAGGGTGAGCCCACTAATCTTCAGGACTTCATTCCAAGTGTCACAACTCTTAAGAACGAAGAACTCCAGAAGCGCCGACGCTCCACCATTGGTGACACCTTAAGTACAGAGGCGGGGGTACAGTCCACAAGCTTTGGTCCCAATTCCTCAAGACCCGTTATTAGAGGACTCGATGGGGCCCGGATCCGTGTGCTTCAAAACTCTCTGACAACCCTGGATGCATCTACTCAGAGTCTTGACCACAATATTCCTATCGATCCGATGCTGGTCGATCAGATCGAAATTGTCCGCGGACCTATGAGCCTTCTTTATGGCTCTGGAGCTGTAGGTGGAGTGGTGAATATCGTCACCGACCGGACTCACCATGTTTATGAAGAAGGAATGCTTTCGGAATTTCAAACTCAGTATGAGTCTGTTAATCACGGGACAAGTACTATGGGGCGAGTGGATTACGGTGCCGATAATTGGGTTATTCACTTCGATGCTGGTCACAAGAATCTCGGAGAAACGAAGATCCCGGGTTATGCCCGCTCAGAAAAAGAGCGTGAAACCAATCCTGTTGCCGATGAACCAAAAGATGTGATCAAAAATTCTCAATCCGATGAAAACACAATCGGTGCTGGTCTCACGAAGTTTTACGGCAAAGGTCATTTGGGACTTTCTTTTTCTCACTTTAACTCCGAGTACGGAAGTGTGGTGGAAGATGAGGTTACCATCGATATGATCCAGAACCGCTTCGAACTCCATGGTGAGCATGAGCTTGCGGGTTTCTTTAATAAAATGACTCTTCGGTCGGCCTTCTCTGATTATCAGCACAAAGAAATTGAAGACGGGGAGACTGGAACGGTTTTTACCAACCAAGGCTCTGAAACAAGACTTGAGTTTCAGAATAAAAAAGGTGACCTCACTGGGGTAAGCGGACTTCAGGTTCAGGTCTTTGAGTTTGAAGCCGATGGCGAAGAAGCTTTTCTTCCGGGAACGGATAATCTTTCTCTGGCAGCCTTCACTTACCAGAATATAGCCTTCGGGAAAAATGCTCTGGACTATGGCGCTCGAATAGAGCTTAACGAAATTAAAAAAGACTCTTCTGATAATTTCGGAGCAGCCGAGGACTTTAGCTTCACCAGTCTTAACGGATCTGTGGGCTACAAGCTTGGTCTTAATGAGACATCCTCTCTGACCTGGTCATATTCCTACACTGAGCGCGCCCCGAATTTTCAGGAACTCCTGGCCAATGGTGAGCATGTCGCTACAGGGACATATGAGATTGGGAGCACTACTCTTGATAAAGAAAAATCTCACGCTCTGGAAATGAGTTACAAGTCTCAAAAAGAAAACTCAGACCTCAGGGCTTCTGTCTTCACTCAGTTCGTGGATAATTATATCCTCCTGGCCCCCACTGGCGGGCAGACGGTGGCCGACTTTGATGATTACAAGTACCGCCAGGGTGTGGCCTATCTTTATGGATTTGATCTTGAGGCCAATCAAAAGATTTTGAAAACTCAGAAAGGGACTCTCTCTTTAAACGAGAGACTGGATTATCTGAGAGGAGTGAATCTTTCTCAGAGTGAAGATCTCCCACGGATCGCTCCTTTTCGTGTGACCATTGCGCCAGAGTACCAGGTGGGGCACTTCACCCATGACTTTGAGGTCCAGTATTGGGGGGCCCAGACACGTGTGGCGGAGTTTGAGCGCCGGACTCCTGACTACTGGATCTTAAACTTGGGAACACGCTATTCACTGATCACCGATACCCAGAGGCTTGATCTCTTTTTAAGGGTCAGAAATCTTCTGGATGATGAGATCAGGAATCATGTCTCCTTCCTTAAGGAAACAGTGCCGATGCCTGGTCGAAACGTCATCGTCGGTCTTCAGTGGCTTCTCTAGGGTTATTTTTACACGTTTGGGCGAATAATCCGGTTATTTAGTTTAGATTAAGCATCATGAGCGATTTTCCGGATTGCAGCCTTTTACTTAATAACCTCGACAGGATCGAGGCCCTTCGCTCCACTGGTTTGTATGGTACGGCCCCGGAAGAAGCTTTCACACGGCTCAACCGACTTGCCACGAAACTCCTGAAAGCGCCGATCTCTATTTTCTCACTCATTGGTGATAAGAGTCAGTTCTTCAAATCGGCCGCTGGCTTTGACATTCAGCCTGAGAGCAATGAAGTTCCCATCGATGTTTCTGTCTGTATGTATTCTCTTCAGGGTAAACCCCTTAAGATCGAGGATACTCTCGGGCATCCACTTTTTTCTGAAAACCCGGCCGTGAAGGCCCTCAATATAGTGGGCTACCTCGGGATTCCAGTCGTGACCAAAGAGGGGCATGCTATCGGTGCGGTCTGTGTGATCGATCACAAAAAGCGCCAGTGGAGCGATGAGGACATTTCCATCTTGGAAGAGATCACTTCAAGCTTCCTCTCAGAAATCGAACTCCGCCAGGCCATCAACCGGGCGGAGAGGGAATCCCAACTCCGGGAAGAATTCATTTCTGTGGCTTCCCATGAACTCCAGAATCCTTTGAGTGTCATGAAACTTCAGTCCCAACTCCTAAAGCTCAAGGCTTCCCGCCATACTCTCACACCTGAGGAACAGCAGAACTCTTTGGATAAGATTGATCGGCAGATTCAGCGACTTAATCTCATGATCGATGATATGAGTGATATCACTCGTCTTGGAAAAGGAGAGTTTACTCTTCACAAGGAAAAAATGGATCTCAGCGATTTAGTTAAAGAGGTGATGGATAATTACGAGGATGCACTAAAAGCCGCCAAGATTCAAACCACACTTAAACTCGAAGATGAAGTCAAAGGTTACTGGGATAGCACCCGCCTTGAGCAGGTCATTGTGAATCTTATCTCTAACGCTGCTAAATATGCTCCAGGTTCCGAAGTTTCCATCGCTCTTAAGAAGTTGGGCAATGAGGTCTCCTTCGTTGTCACTGACAATGGTCCTGGGATCTCTTCAGAGAATCAGGTAAAGATTTTTGAAAAATACGAGCGCGTGCGAAAGGACGAGCATGTAAAGGGGCTGGGACTCGGGCTCTTTATCGCTCGCCAAATTGTTGAGCAACACGGTGGGAATCTCTCTCTAAAAAGTCATCTCGGTCAGGGATCAGTCTTTACGATGAATCTCCCTATAGAGCTGCCGAATTAGGCATTCTAACAAAATCTAAACTTAAGCCCCTACTGCGGTTCGACATGAAAATCTGCTTGTGACGCTGAATCTCTGCGTGAGAAAATAGAGTCAAGGGAGGATTCGCATGATCGAAATGAAAGATGTGATGCAGAAGAAAGTCTTTATCCCCAAAAACTGCGGAGTGAAACTCCGGTCTAAGAAAGAATCCATGGAAATTATTCGTCAGAACCTCGAGCAGCTTAAGACGCAAGGCTTGGGTCAGTCTCAAATGGCGAAGATGTACATGGCGATGCTCAATGCATCGGAAGGTATGCTCAACTAGTTTTGAGCTGACCTAACACAAATCGTCTTAATCTTTGGGTAATCCTTTGGTGCCCAAGGAATGGGCCTTCGACATAATTATTCCCGCTTCGGAACTTTCCACGGAGGGGATGCATGACGATGATCCTAAAAATACTTTTCCTTTTTTGTACTCTGTTCTTGACCCAATTTTCCTACGCACGACTGATTCAAGTCATTCACACCAATGATCTCCACTCCTATTTCGAAGGCTACAAAGATGGCCGTGGAAGTTATGCGCGGGTGATGACAAAGATCAAAGAGATCCGTGCCGAAGCTCAGCGTAAAGGTATCGAAGTGCTTCAGGTTGATGGTGGAGACTGGGGGGAAGGGACATCCCATTTCCTTGCAGACTCTGGTGCTGACACGATCCGAGCTCTCTCCATGCTGGGGACAGAGGTCGCGGTCATCGGGAACCATGATCATTTGTTGGGAGGTCAGAGTCTCGGAGATCAGATCCGCCGAGCGAACACCAAAACAAAATTTGTGAGTGCGAATATCCAATTTACTCCGGAGATGAATATCGGCTCCGCGGTTCTTCCATCGGTGGATATTGAGAGGGCCGGAATAAAGATCAGGATCATCGGACTTACGACCTCTGAATCTTTCTTTCAATATTCCATGCTGCCAGGAAGAGTGCGGTATCCAATTCCTATTGGAGTTGAGGCAGCAGATAAGGCCCGGGAAGAAGGCAAGGAGCTGGTGATTGCTCTCACTCACATCGGGAAATATCAGGATAATATTCTTGCGGAGAGTTCAAAGAATATTGACCTCATTGTGGGCGGTCATTCTCATCTGAAACTTTCGGATGTGAGCTATCGGAAAAATAAAAATGGCAAAGACGTACCTATTGTCCAGGCCTGGGCCCATGGTCTTGCCGTAGGGTCTCTTCTCTTAGAAGTCAGTGATGCCGGTGAAGTTTTTGTAAAAGATTATAAGATGCACGAAGTTGATCCGGGTGTTGAACCTGATCCTGTCATGGCCGCCTTTGTGGAGCGCTCAAAGCCCCGTAGAAATGAG